>NZ_JAVLSB010000057.1:0-18675 GCF_031583775.1 Pseudomonas rhizozeae | reverse complement strand
GGTTTCCCGCAGTCCATCACCACACCTTTGCAAAACACCTTCACCGTCACCGGTTATGACCCCAACACCGGCGTGGTCAGCTATTCCTACAGCCTGCTCGACAACGAAGCGCACCCAAACGGCAACAATGCGAACAGCCTGCCGGAGAGCTTCACCGTGGTTGCCACTGATACCGATGGCAGCAGCGCAACGGGCGAGATTAACGTCAGGATCATTGATGACTTGCCGAAAGCGGTGAATGACAGCAATGCCAGCACTGCCTCTGAAAACACCCTGGTGCTGACCGGCAACGTGCTGACCAATGATGTGCAAGGCGCCGACCGCGTCACGGTCGGCCCTAACGCCGGGCCGATCACCCCGGCGACGTTCAACGGTGTCTACGGCACCCTCCAATTGAATGCCAACGGCACTTACACCTACACCCTCAACACCAACGACGCTGATTTCAAAAACCTGAAGGGCGGAGGCAACGGTACCGAGACCTTTACCTACACGCTGACCGATGCCGACGGCGATACCAGCACCGCCAATCTGGTGCTTAACATTCATAACAACGACGATGGCGTGTGCCTCGACGGCCTCGATGTGAAGGGCGGCGAAATCACCGTCTACGAGAAAAACCTCAGCGACGGCAGCGCGCCCAACACCCCGGCGTTGACCCAGACCGGCAGCTTCACCGTGACCGCGCTCGATGGTCTGCAAACCTTGACCGTCGGCGGCATTACGCTGATCAGCGGCGGTGTGGTCGCAGGCTTCCCGCAGTCCGTCACCACGCCTTTGCAAAACACCTTCACCATCACCGGGTATGACCCGAACACCGGCGTGGTCAGCTATTCCTACAGCTTGCTCGACAATGAAGCCCATCCCACCGGCAACCAGGCCAACAGCCTGCCGGAAAGCTTCACGGTGGTTGCCACTGATACTGATGGCAGCAGCGCAACGGGCGAGATTAACGTCAGGATCATTGATGACTTGCCCACTGCCAAACCCGACTCCACTTCGGTGGCCGAGGGCGGCACGGTCAATCTCAGTGTGCTCGGCAACGACATTCGCGGTGCCGATGGCGCGGCGGTGATCGGCGTGCGTGCCGGCGACAACACCAACACCTCGGCGATTGGCGGCCTCAACAGCCAGATCAATGGCGCCTACGGTTACCTGACCCTCGATGCCAACGGCAACGCGGTTTACCACAGTAACCCCAACACGGTGAGCCCGCCGGGCGCTACCGACACCTTCACCTACACCATTCGCGACGGCGATGGCGACGTCAGCACCACTACGATCAAAATCAACGTCGACGATTGCGGCCTCAAAGCCGTGGTCGACCAGGACGTCACCGTCTACGAAAAAGGCCTCGACCTGAGCAAGGACGGCCTCGACCTGGCGCCCGGCACGGTGACCGGCAGCGACCCGACGCCCAACACCGAAACCTCCACCGGGACTCTGGTCGGTTCGGTGTCCGGCGGCAGCGGCGGCATCACCTTCAGCCTGGTCGGCAGCGCCACCGGCACCTATGGCCAGATGCTGCTGAACCCCAACGGCACTTACACCTACACCCTGACCTCGGCGCCGAAAACGTCGCCGAACGCCAACGATGGACCGAACACCCTCAGCGAAACCTTCACCTACAAAGCCACCGACGCCTTGGGCAACAGCACCACCAGCACCATCGTCGTCAGCATCGTCGATGACGTGCCCAAAGCCGTGGCCTCGGAACGCTCGGTCGCGGCGGTCGAGATCGACAGCAACCTGCTGCTGGTCATCGACGTGTCCGGCAGCATGGCCGATCCATCCGGAGTGCCAGGGCTGTCGCGCCTGGCGTTGGCCAAGCAAGCGATCAGTGCCTTGCTCGACAAGTACGACGATCTGGGCGACGTCAAAGTGCAGATCGTCACCTTCAGCACCAACGCCACCGACAAGACGGCGATCTGGGTCGACGTGGCGACCGCCAAATCGATCATCGCCGGCCTCACCGCGGGCGGTAACACCAACTACGACGCGGCCGTCGCGGTGATGCAAACCGCGTTCAACACCTCGGGCAAACTCACCGGGGCGCAGAACGTCGGCTACTTCTTCTCGGACGGCAAACCCAATGCGGGCGACATCAGCGCTTCCGATGAAGCGGCGCTGAAAAACTTTTTGGATGCCAACAGCATCAAGAACTACGCGATCGGCTTGGGCAACGGTGTCAGTAACGCCAACCTCGATCCGCTGGCCTACGACGGCATCAGCCACACCAACACCAATGCGGTGGTGGTCACCGACCTTAACCAGTTGAACTCGGTGCTGTCCGGCACCGTGGTCGGCGCGCCGGTCACCGGCACGCTGTTGGGCGAGGGCGGCAGCTTCGGCGCCGATGGCGGTTTCATCAAGTCCATCGTGATCGACGGCACCACCTACAGCTACGATCCGAAGGGCCAGAACAACCAGGGTTCGCTGACCTTCAATGGCACCAACCACGGCACCTTCAACACGGTCAACAACACCTTGAGCATTGCCACCAACGGCGGCGGCACGTTGGTGATCAACCTCGACACCGGCGAATACACCTACACCTCGCAGAAAGCCACGTCGGTGCTGATCACCGAGAACATCGGCTTCACCGTCAGCGACAACGACGGCGACCTCGCCAGCTCGACCCTGGTGATCAAAGTGGTGCCCAACACCGCGCCCGTGGCGGTGGACGACCACATCATCACCAACGTGTTGTCGGGCAGCATCGTGGTGCCGGCCGAATTGCTGCTGGCCAATGACAGCGACGCCAACGGCGACCCGCTGACCGCCACGCCCACCACCTTCAATACCGGCTGGATCAGCAAAGGCGCGGACTTCAAAGGCTCCGGCGCGATCACCTTCACCGGCACCAGCGGGGCGAACCCGGCCAATCAGGTCTTGGCCGATGTGCGCTCTTCGTTCGCCGGCAACGCCGCGACCATGACCGCGCTGTTGGTGATCACCGGTTACCTGGGCGCGGTGACCCCGGTCAACGCCAATGACGAGGACATGATCACCGTCAAACTGAAACAGGGCGAAACCCTCAACCTCGACCACAACCTGGCGGCCGGCCACATTGGCATGGAGTATTCGCTGAACGGCGGCGCCTTCATCGCCATCGCCGACGGCGGGACGATTACGGCAAGTGCGGACGGCACTTACCGCATCCACATCACCAACCTCACCAACAGCAGCGGCAGTAACGCCAATGCCGGTGAAGGCTACCAGTTGACCATGACCGTCAACTACGCCGGCGGCCACGACGTGACACCGGACTACCACGGCAGCTACTCGGCCAACGACAACCACGGCGGCAGCGACACCGCCAACGTCACCATCAGCTACCAGGACGGCCACACCCTCACCGGCACCGCCGGGGACGACGTACTGGTGGCGGGCACCGGCAATAACGTGATCAACGCCGGCGACGGCAATGACGTGCTCACCGCCGGCGACGGCAACAACGAACTGCATGGCGGCGCCGGCAACGACTTGCTGTTCAGTGGTGCCGGCAACGACCTGCTGGACGGCGGCACTGGCAACGACACCGCCAGCTACGCCCATGCTACCGCCGGGGTGAAAGTGGATCTGAGCCTGCTCGGCGCACAAAACACCCTGGGGGCCGGCACCGACACCCTGACCGGTATCGAAAACCTGGTGGGCTCCAACTTCAACGACCAACTGACCGGTGACAACGGCAACAACATCATCAGCGGCGGCCTGGGCAATGACACCCTGATCGGCGGTGGCGGCGACGATCTGCTGATCGGCGGCATGGGCAACAACACCCTGACCGGCGGCGCCGGGGCCGACACCTTCCAGTGGCTCAAGGGCAACAGCGGCCATGACTTGGTCACGGACTTCACCCTCGGCACCGACAAGCTCGACCTGTCACAACTGCTGCAAGGGGAAAACGGCACCTCGGCGTCACTCGATGACTACCTGCATTTCACCGTCACCGGCACGGGCGCCAACGTCGTCAGCAGCATCGGCGTCAATGGCCTGGCCGGCGCCTCGGCGAACCAGACCATCGATCTGGCCGGCGTCAACCTCGCCAGCCACTACGGCGTCACTCCCGGCGCTGGCGGCGTGATTGCCGGCGGCCACGACACCGCGACCATCATCAACGGCATGCTGAACGACCATTCGTTGAAGGTGGATACCGTCTGATGCAATAGGGCTGAAACGACAAAACCCGCCATCCTTTCAAAGGGGATGGCGGGTTTTTTGTTGTCCGGGATTCAGTCATGCGCTGCCTGACACCACTCCCCTGTGTGCGAGCCTGCTCGCGAAGAACGATAACGCGGTGTACCGGAAAAACCCATGCATCTTTCGTGTGGAGGCTTGCCCGCTCACCACAATTCAGCTCATCCAGATCTGACACTTGCATCCGGGGTCTCCGATGAACGGTAGCAAAACCTGTAATTTCTGACAGTAGCCAGTCGCGCTGACGGGGCATTAAATAAATCCAGCCCATCGTCCTTTCTGGTAGGGATTGCTTTCATGTCTACACCCACTGAACCCACCGATGATTCCGAATCCGACAACCTGCCCACCGCTCTCGATGCGCCAAAGGTGCCCGCGGTTTTGGATCCGGATGATCCGGCAGGCTTGCTGCCCATCCGCGCCTTGGGACGTGACCTGACCGTAACGTTTATGGAATGGGAGTTCACCACAGCGCCCAATCGCACGGATGTCGTCGAGTTAGGCTTCAGTCTTTTGGGAACGTCTTTCAGAAAGGTCAATGAACGCCGCTATCCAACCCCCATCACCGTCGATTTTCCACAAGAGCTGACCGTTCCCAAAGACTTGCTTTCCGCTGGGGTCTACGAGGTGTCGGTCAACATCAAGCTCAGCGGCGTAGGAAGCGGAACAGAGTCACCCAGAAAAAAAATCACCATCGACCTTACCAAGCCCAATTTTGGTAATCAGCCGGAGGCCGTGCGGTTCCCCGACGAACTCAACGGCACCATCACCGAAGGCTATTTGAGCACTCACGGGCAAGTGATTGTCGAGGTGGCTTTTTATACGGATGTCGACGCCGGTGACAGGGCGGTGTACTACTGGACCGACCGAGAGACTCCTCCTGACAGTGAAAAGCCGATTCGCGAGCAGGAATTCAGTCAGCTAGACATCGACAACGGTTTTTTGGCCATCACGGTGTATGCCGATGAAATCCGGCCCTGGGGCAGTGGGACTCGCTACCTTTATTTCTATCTGCGGGATCGGGCCGGGAATCGAGGGCCCCGATCGAAACTGGCGCCCATCAATGTCGATCTCACGCCGATGCCTGGGGCGCTGCCGCCTCCCAGAGTGCCGTTGTCAGCGCGCGGTTTGATCGACCGCCAACATGCACGGGACGGGGTTTACGTTGAAATTGATGCGTACGATTTGCCGAATAAGGACCAGTCGGTCGTCGTCACCTGGGGAAGCGCCACACTGGCTGACTTCCCGGTCGACCCAAACGGCTTCCCCTTGAGGATACCGGTGCCGTGGTCAGCGTTGCATGGCCAGGGTGACGGGCCATTGCGCGCGCTGGTCAACTACCGGATCCGTCATCCCGGCCTGGGGCCGCCCTCACCGACGATTTCGGTGCCAGTCAATTTGACGGTAGCCGGTCAGGATCACCCTGCGGCTCCTGCACTGGTCAATGATCGATTGGCGAAACTGGAGATTCGCGGGCAAATCTCCGATACCCCCAATAAATTGCTCGGTATCGACAAGGGCTTGCCGGCGAAGGCGACTTTGACGCTCTTCGACGATCCGCTGCCTCTAGAAGAGATCGAGGTGTTCTGGGGATCGATCATCCTGGCGGTGGCCCGTTACGAGGTTCAATTCGGCGATACGGGCGGCAAGTCACTGGAAATTGAAATTCCGCGGAGCGCGATCGAACAAGACAAATTCAATCCGAAGTTGCCGGTGTATTACACCACCAGCAATGGAGTGAACCTGCAGACGTCGCAGGTGACGGAAGTTGAGGTGTCCATTGCCGTGGGTGGCCTCAAGGAGCCGACGTTCCCCCATGCCGGGACGTCTGTGACGCTCCATTGCTGTTCGGTGCCGAGAATATGGGAAGGGGTGACCATCCACATCCCGGCTCAAACCGTCTTCTACAAGGACGATGAAGTGAAATTGCATTGGCAAGGGTGCAGGAACGAGAACGGGACTGACCCGATAGACGGGACGTATGCACCGTTTTCCAGGACGCTAAGCGATGACGATGTGCGCGATGGTTTTGATGTAGTCGTTACCGATTATGAGAAGTTGATTGCGCCGATGGTGGACAACGCTTCAGCGCTTGTTTATTACGAACTGTTTAAACAAAACGGGGCAGAAGGGGAATCGCCTTTTAACTTTGTGGTTATCAATAGAACGATGTCCAGCGGGGAAATATGCTCGCCCGCCAATGACCTGTGCGAGGAAACTTGGATTGACGAGCAGGTGATTGGCAAAAATTCTTGAGGCGTTGTATAGGCACGCCATTCTCTAAACGTTAGGCAGTCTTTATTTAATGGCTGAACTTTTGTCGTTGTGCTTGGAATGTATGTTTCTATTCGGAGAATAATGAAATGACCATCTACAAAAAAACGGTTGATAAAGATGCCGGGCGCGCGGCAATGAGAGCAATACGCCTTGGCCGATCCCCGCTAGCGGCCGAAGCCCCTAACTTGTCGGGGCTACTACCTGATGTTGTGGGAGACTCGCCCAATAAGTTAATGAGGAATCGACAGGGCCTTGCTAATGACGTCGAAATTAACGCCTTGATCGATCTTGATCCACCGATACCTAACCATAGAGTGGGGAGGTTTTGGTTATTATGGGATGACGTGGCAACGGGCGTAGTCAAAGAGATAACGTCGCCTTTTATCTTTCCGATAACGCTAACATTGCCTGCAGAAAAAACGGTGGCGGAAGGTATTTTCACTTTAAGCTATGTTTTTGAATACGAGGGCGTTCCTTATAAGTTCGCACCTGCCGTTCCGATTTATATCGACAAGGAAGCGCCTAATCGCGGAGCACCTGGTGAGCCGATGGTACTTCCCGATGACGTTGAAGATGACTATCTGTCCAGTGAATACCTCAGAGCCAACGACGGGGTACTGCTGACCATTCCGTTGCACACTGATCGTAAGACTGGGGATATCGCTCAGGTTTATTTTGGCGCCAGCGACCCGGGAACATTGGTAGGTTCTTATGAGACGCCTGACGACTCCGATTCTGACATGACGGTAAAGATATCGTTGGGTCAATTCATTATCGAGGGGGAAGGTCCTAAGATATTTTATTATGTCTGGCGAGACCGCGTCGGTAATACAGGTCAGCACTCCGAGCCCCTGAACGTTAAAGTCATTTTGTCAGCGGCACCGAGCAATCTTAAGCCACCGGAAGTGCCCGAGGCGCCTATTGATTTGGCCGACGCCTTCCCTGACACGGGAGTGGTAATCCAGCAATACGATAATCTTGATCCAAACGACGATATCAGAGTGTCGTGGGATGGTATCGATCAGCCGGACAAAAAAGCAGGCAGTGGATTTCCGATGATCGTTAATGTGCCTTATGCAGATATTCGCCGTGGCGGTCTCGGCCCCCGACCGGATGTGAAAGTGACTTACTCTGTGTGGCGATCCGGTCTGGAGTATCCCGAAGGTGCAGGCATTGAAGTTGCGGTCGACCTGCGGCGCCCTGGTACTCCGCCCCCTGATCCAGAGCCAGATCCGGATATTGGCAATCCCAACCTGAATGAGGTCGTTGTCAGAGGTGCTGTTACAACAGACGATAACAAACTGGAATTGGTCGATGCCGATGGGCCTGCCACCGCCAGCGTTGTAGTTGCGAGTGTGCGAGCAGCCAAGGATGTCTATAAGTTATATTGGAATAATGTTGAAGTGCCCGGCGCTGGAGGCTCTGTTGAACTCGATGGTACCGAAGCGGTGGACTTTATTGTAAGGTTTACCATTCCGATAGACTTTATCAAGGCGCAAGGTAACGGTGCAAAAGTAAAAGTTCATTATACGATTTCCAATGCAGACCTTCCCGGTGTAAATCCCTCCCTGCGCACGGAGGTGAGTGTTTATGTCTTGGCCGTTGTTTTGCCAACTCCGAAAGTTGCTTTTACATCGTCTAGCGGTGGATTTGACTTCTTGACTTGCAATTCGCTCAGAACGATTGCAAATATCGGGCGCGCGGCTGTTGTGGATGTGCCCGGAGGGACTCCGCTCGCACCCGATATGGTTCTGAATTTTTCCTGGACTGGTAATTACTATGATGGCGGTGGCAATGAAGTGCCCGTCACTCCTTATGAGTTTAATAAAACGCTTTCCGGAACGGAACATACCGAAGGATTTTCCGTATATATTCCTTTGGCGATACTTGAACGTATCACTGATGGCAGCGGCAGTATTAAATACAGCGCCACGGTGGATGAGCGCCGTGAAGACTCTGACCCTCATGATGTTGAAGTTGTGGTGCGTGACGGAATTGGCGGGCCCTGCCCGTTAGTTTAGTGATGCTTGAAGTTTAAAAAAGGAAGGCGCATGTCTTCCTTTTTTATAAGCTCACTCGTCAAAGTTTTTGTAAGGGTGAGTAAGTTTTGTGGTTCTGTTCAATTTAGCCGTTAGTAACAAATAAAAGGCAAATGCCGATGATTTAAGGATTCTTCCTACATATAAATCACTGTTGTTGAAGCTAGCATGAACGCCTTGACTTACGGCCATTTTTTTGGAAGGCATTTCATTCACGGGTTTAGGAGTCTGCATTCATGCAAACCTCAAGTACATATTTTGCTGTCCAGCCTCCTTTTCGGCTACTGCGAACACTAACGCTGGCGCCGTTGCTGGTGGTTAGTTCAACCGCCTTGGCATTGACCACCGTGGGGCCCGGGCAAACCGTCGCTATTGATGGGGCAACGGGCACGGACAATTATCTGGTGACAGGCGGTGGCGTGTTGAACGCCGACGGCGCACAGACTTTCGAGGTGACGGTCCAGGAAGGCTCCCGCCTTAATGCGGTGGGGGGTAGTTACTCGGGGCGCGGTGGGTTTAGCGGGGTCACCGTGACCAACAGCGAGGCGACGCTCACTGGCGTGACGGTGACCAGTAGTGCAACAGGGCTCAACTTTTCTCGTTTGGGCGGTACTACAACGGGGTCGACGGGGCGTGTAACAGATAGCGTTATCAATGGCGGCAGCACAGGGGTAAGCATCACTGCATTTAGCACGGTGGATCTCGAAAACACCCAAGTCAGTGCAAGTCGGGAAGACAGCGTCGGGTTGAGCTTTTTCGGGGGAACCGTCAACGCCAGCCAGAAGACTCTGATCAGCGGGGGTGAAAATGGTGTGAGGATTGGGGGGGCGCCGGCCCGCTCAGGCTTAAGTCATCTGACCCTGGATAATGCCACTGTTGAAGGGCGAGCGGGGTCGGCGATTCTGGTTGAACAAGGTAATGAAGCGACGATCGAGTTGCGGAACAACGCCAGGCTGTTGGCTGGCAATGACGTACTGCTGGAAGTAGTAGATGCTTCCACTGCCAGAATGAGCGTCACCGGCAGCGTCCTCGAAGGTAATGTGCAAATCAACGACAACAGCACCGTCAACCTCACCTTCGACCAAGCCCGCCTGACCGGCAACGTACTGGCAGACAGCAGCAGTACCGCCAACGTCATCTTGAACAACCAATCACAGTTGATCGGTCGACTGGATGGTGTCAACGGCGTCACCCTCAACAGCCAGTCCACCTGGACCCTCACGGGTAATGACACCATCGGTGCGTTGGCCATGGACGGTGGTACGGTCGACTTCGGCACCAGCACCACACCGGGCACCTTTTACCAGTTGAATGTCGGCAGCCTGGCTGGCAATGGCACCTTCGCGATGAAAGGCAATTTTGCCAATGGCAATCGCGATTTCCTCAATGTCAGCGGCGTGGCCACGGGGGATTTCGGCCTGGCCATCAGCGCCTCCGGCCTGGATGCGACATCACCGCAGCAATTGCAGGTGGTGCATACCGCTGCGGGGGATGCACGATTCTCCTTGGTCAATGGCACGCCAGTGGATGTGGGCGCGTTTTCGTATGCCCTGACCAGCAACCCCGATGGCTCCGGCGGCACTGACTGGTTCCTCGACCCGACCACCAAAATCATCAGCCCCGGCGCGCGTTCGGTCCTTGCATTGTTCAACACCGCGCCGACCGTTTGGTACGGTGAGTTATCGTCGCTGCGCAGCCGCATGGGTGAGTTGCGTTTCAACGGTGGCGAGTCCGGCGCCTGGGCGCGCACCTACGGCAACAAGTACAACGTAGCCGAAGCGTCGGGCGTGGGTTATCAGCAGACTCAGCAAGGGTTTTCCCTCGGCGCTGATGCTCGCTTGGGCGAGAGCCAATGGCTGATGGGGGTGCTGGCGGGTTACAGCCAGTCTGACCTGGACCTGAATCGCGGCACGTCCGGTACGGTGAAGAGTTACTACGCCGGGCCCTACGTCACCTGGCTGGATGCGGACACCGGTTACTACTTTGACGGCGTGCTCAAGTTCAACCGCTTTCGCAACGAAGCCAAAGTCAGCCTGAGTGACGGCAGCCGCAGCAAGGGTGACTACGACACTATGGGCGTCGGTGCATCGGCGGAGTTCGGCCGCCACATCAAACTGGCCGACGGTTACTTCGTCGAACCTTTCACGCAACTGTCCGCCGTGGTGATCCAGGGGCGCCATTACGACCTGGATAACGGCATGGACGCCGACGGCGATCGCACCCGATCGCTGCTCGGCAAACTCGGCACGACCGCCGGGCGTAACATTCCATTGCGCGGTGGCGGGGTGGCACAGCCTTATGTGCGGGCGGCGTGGGTGCATGAATTTGCCAAAAACAATGAAGTGCAGGTCAACAACAACGTGTTTAACAACGACTTGTCCGGCTCCCGTGGCGAGTTGGGTGCCGGGGTTGCGGTGTCATTGTCTGAGAAGTGGCAAGCGCATGCGGATTTTGACTACGCCAATGGCGAGCATATCGAACAGCCATGGGGCGTGAATGTCGGGGTGAGGTATTCGTGGTAAACGGATGATGGTGGCGCAGTAAAAGAAAAACGCCTCGCGGATTGCGAGGCGTTTTTTTTGTGGGGACTCTATTTCAAGATTGGTTTCTATAGCGGTATCAGGCACCAAGCGAAGAGCGACCAAGTGGAAGGGGAAACAAAATAAATCGTGTAGCTGGGGTGCAGGAAAACATCCCAGCCGTCAGCGTTCCTCTCGCATAGCCAGACGTTTTCGGTGCGGATCGGTCGGACGTACACGAGTGCGATGTCGCGCAGGAACGAATAGTTATGAGCAGGCTGCCCCCTCAATGAGTTCATCCAGGCGATGTGTTCGTCTCTGTTCATTCTTCTATCGCTAATCCGCAACTCAAAAACGTTCGTCACCGCCACCACATAACTGACCCTCACCCCCGCGTTATCGGAAACCGTAATCGTTGCCGAGCCATTGCGATTCCCGGTGACTTTCCCCGCGTTCGTTACACTGGCCACCGCCGGATTGGATGAGGCATAGCTGTAAGGCGGCGTGCCTCCCGTCGCCACACGCGTCGCGGTGTTGTTAAGCGAATCAGCACCGGTTTTGGTCCATTGCGCAATCTTCACCGAGAAACCATTGAGGTTCATCTGCGTCGGCACAATGCTCAACGGATTCTTGACCTGGAACCTGCGCGGCGCTGAAACCGGTTCGCTGCCATACAATCCCCTGGCCGTCAGGCTGTAGCTTTTTACCGTCAAACCGCTGCGAGTCATGCGCCAGGTGCCGGTGCCATCCACGGGGAATTGACCCCACGAGGAGGCGCCATCGAGCAGGCGGATACTTTGCCCTGGGCTGGCCTGGCCGACGATGTTCACGACGGTGTCGAACGTAATGCCGTCCTGGCCCACCGAGGCGCCCTTGGAGTCGGTGATGGAACTGATCGACGGTTCGACGGCGTTTGCGACTACGAACGTGCGAGCCGGGGTGGACACCTCGCCGCTGCCATACAACGCCAGCGCCGTGAGGCTGTAGGGTTTGGCGCTCAGGTTGGCGACTGGCAGGCTCCAGGTGCCGCTGGCATTGGCTGTCGGTTCGCCAAGGGTGGCGGTGAAATCGAGCAGGCGCACTTTCTGATTGGCGTTGGCCGTACCGGTGACCGTGACGGTTCGGTCGTAGGTGATCGCTCCCTCGGGGACCGGGCCTTTGGAATCGGCGACGCTGCCGATAGTGGGGCTGATCGGTGTTTCCACCCGGAAGGTGCGCGGCGTGGACACTTGTCCGTCGCCGTACAGGGCCAGGGCGGTGAGGCTGTAGGCTTTGACGCTCAACCCGTTGAGCGTATGTCGCCAGGTGCCTGCGGCATCCGTGGCCGGCTCGCCCAGTGAAGTACTGCCGTCGCGGATGCGCACGCGCTGGTTGGGGCTGGCCGTTCCCTCCAGATTGACGCTGGTGAAAAAGGTCACGCCACCGGGTGCAACAGAGCCTCGGGTATCGGTCACGGAGCTGATCACCGGAACTTCGGCTTGCGCTTGGGTGAAGTTGCGCGGCGGGCTCGACACCGGTTCACTGCCGTAGAGGCCGCGCACGGTAAGGCTGAAGGCTTTGACGGTGGGCGAGGTGTGGGTGTAAGTCCATTCGCCGCTGGCATCGACGACGGGTTCGGCCAGGGATGTCGTACCGTCGAGAATCCTGACCTTCTGATTAGGGCTGGCCACACCCTTGAGGGTAAAGACTTTGTCGAAAGAAATGCCATCGGGGAGGATTTCGCCTTTGGAATCCGTCAGCGAGAGAATGCGCGGTGTGACGGTTTCCACGGCACTGAAACCGAACGGTGCGGATTCTGGCCGGCTGCCGTACAAGGCTTTGGCGGTCAGGCGGTAGGTTTTCTGTTGCAGTGGCAAGGTTTGATTCCAGTCGCCTTCGGCGCTGACATCGAGCACCGCCAGCGGCGTGGCGCCGTCGAACGTCTGCACTTGCCGCCCCGGGTGCGCCTTGCCCGCGATACTCACGCGGGTGTCGAAGGTGATGCCGTCCACGGGGATCGGGCCTTTGGAATCCGTGACGGACATAATTTCCGGCTCGATGGCCCGGCCCACTTGCAATGACAGTGCTTCGGAAAACAGATAACGGATGGGCGTGCCGCGCTTGATGCTGTAACGCACGGCAACCAGCTCGCTGATGTTGGGCGTGATGAAGCGTGCGTCGACCCGGAAGTTGATCGGCCTGCCACGGTTCAGGGTGGTAACAGGCACCGAGTCCTGAGTGGTGCCGCTGACAGTCGGGCCTTTCCAGTAATACGTCACTTCATCGCCGACCTCGGTCTGATCATTGTTCACACGCACGGTAGCGCTATGGGGTACCGCGATCGGGTCGAGGAAACCGTCTGGTGCCTCCACCACGGTGGGCGCGGGGTACTCGCCGGGGATCGCCGCGATCCTGAGCAACTGATGCCGTGACTCATAAATGCCGGCGGCGTGTACGTCGTCATTCATGACCCGATAGAACAGGTCGAGGCGGCCGTTCTTGAGGGTGGTGATGTGGTGGTTTTCGATGGATAACGAGATGAGTTTTTGCGTCGCTTCGTTTTCACTGACGGTGTGCTGATACTCGAACGGGTAGGGCTGGCCGTTGGCGCGACTGCCCAACCCGATCAGATTAACCAAGTCACCATTGGCCATAGTGGCGTAACCAACGTCCACGGTGGCCATCTCGGTGTCGGGGTCCAGGGTGTCGCCCTGGGCTTCGCGTACGGTCGGTGCCGGCAGTTCGATGACATGGCCGATCACGCTGGCGAAGGCGCGTTTGGACGACAGCGGCGGGCTGCCGTCGTGATTGATCAGGGTGTAAGCCGCTTCGACCGAACCGCCGGCCAGTGCCCGGAACAGCGAATTGGGTGCGGGCACCTCGAGGATCAGCGGTGGCTCGCTGAGGATTTGCACCGATTCGGTGTGGCTCAAGTGTGCGCCGGAGGCTGTCAGGCCCGCACACGTCACCTCGAGCGTGTCGTTCTGCTGGAACTCAATGCCCTCCACGAGAATCTGCACGTAGACATCGTCATACCCCAACGCCTCCAGATCGATCACTCCGCCCGACGCTTGCTGGATGATCGGCGTTCTCAACCGCCAAGCGCCGGCGTCGACCGCCACCGAGGCGCGTTGTGACCACCTGTCCGCGAAATTCCATACTTCGTCGTAGACGTCGTACTGCACCGGTAGACCATCGCTGTCGCCGCCGGCCAGGATCGCCGCCTGATCGGCGGTTACGACAATAGGTTCGGTCCCCGAAGCCTGCTCCCGAGTGACGCGGTGCGGTGCGAGCAATACGTTGCCCCATTTCACTTGGATGGTATCGCGCAGGGCAATGTCCGGGTAGACGGGAATGGTCATGGGCACGCCCCTGGAAGCCCATTCGGCATGCACGCCGTTGCGGATGACATCGTCGGGCAAACGCACGATTTTCAGCTCTGAATGGCCGTCGGGCAGATGTGGTGTCATGTCTCGACGACCGGGGCGATCCAGTTTGACCCGTAAGCGCATGGACACCGACGGCGCGTCTGGAACGGTTTGCCCATTCCGGGTCAGGACATAGTGGCACTCGCCCAGGTCCGGGATCATGGGTGCCGTGGGCAGGTAAAAAAACAACGGGAGATCGACTTCAGCGTCCAGCACCTCCCGTGTGAAGATCTTTACGTCGTTCCAATAGATGTCATGGCGGTCGCCCGCCTGCATGCCGAGGTAAGCGCTGATGGCACACAACACACCATTGGGATTATCGGTGACCACGGCGATATTGATCCCGCCGTCGGCATCGACGACGGGGTAAGTCATGCCGGATATCTGCAAGGGCCGCAGGGCCAGTGGCGAGGTCTCGGTGTCTTGGGGCGGAAAAAGAAACAGGCTGTAAGCAGTCATGCCACTGGCTCCTTGTCGATCACGACAGATAAGCTTCACACGAAGATGATTGGCTCTATTGGGCGACTCTTCGACGGGCGCGGGCTACTGTCAGATCTGACAGTAGCGACGAATGGTCTGGACAGCTTTTCCGCAGGCGACAGCGTGCACGTGGGAGCGGGCTCGCTCCCACGTGGGGCGGTGGCTCAAGGGACTCGCTTTATTGTTAAATCATCCACGCCGTAATCATTGCCGTCGCCAGTTGATACGTGGCTATTAATCCTAAACTCGACAAGTCTTGTTGCTGCTGTGAATGTTCCTGACAGTATTTCCCATGTGCTCGTCAGGGGAGTGGGTTGGGTTAGTGATCCTTGGCTTGTACTCAATGAAAGTGATGGTGCGGTTCCCCAGTGTCCGTCTCGAATTGCCTTTATTGAAAACTCGTAGCGCTGCCCGACTTTAAGATTTGCGATGGTTTTTTTCAGAACGATGCCTTCGGACTTATTACTGTAGGTGTTGTTAAACAAGCGACGATTATTTTGCAGAAGCCTCACTGACCAGTCTCGCTGTTCAGTAGCGGGCCCAGGTTCCCAACCTCCGAATGTCCCGTCTTCAAAATCGGTGATTTCTTCAATCAGGCTGGTGTCCTCCCCAACACTGAATACCCGTGCTTGCGAGTAGCTGGTTTTCCCTGGCGGCCCGACCCTGGCGATCTCGTACCACACCGTTACCTCGCCATCGCGGTTCGGTTCGATGTGCTCGGCTACAAACCGGGCATTGAGGCTGAAGTCCACTTCCTGGTCGGCGTTGTGCGAGCTGATCTTGATACTGTCACGGGTCCTGCCGGTCTTCGAACCGACCCAGGTGTAGGTGACGAGGTCGCCGGGGCAGGTGGGTTCTGCGGCGCGGGGCACGGTCAGCCGGCTCATGCCATCGGGCAGTTCGTCGGGATCCAGCACGCCGTTTTCTTCGCCGGCCACCTGCGGTTTATCCAGCTCCACAATGGCCTCGCCGACATTCAACAGCGCCGCCGGACGGGACCCGCGCCGGACGATTTCGCCTTCGTTGTCGAGCAGCAGAAGGTTGTACGACAGGGCCAGGGTGCCGCCTTCCAGAATCTTCAGGTGCCTGCCGTCGACGCTGATCAGCAGGTCGGCTTTGGCGTCGATTTCATCGGTCGTCGGGATATACGGTTCCAGCTCCGGTTCGTAGCTGCCACCGCCGGGCGGGGCCTGGGTGCCGCTCCATTTCAGTTCGATAGCCATTTCATGAACGAAGGCCTCGTCGAACGGAATGCGCACCCAGGTGAGCGGCAGGTCGGGGTCGATCGCGCCTTGTCGTTCATCCTCGGCAATCGGCGCCGCCAGCCGTTTGGGCTCGCCCAGGATGTTGACGAAGCGACCTTTGGAGCGCTGGATCACCGTGCCGTCGCGCTCCAGCTCGTAGGCGAACACCGCTTGGGTTTTGGCCAGTGCGCGGACATCGGCGTTGCGCAGGGAAACCATTTCCACCGTCGGGGGCGTCTTTAAAATTTGTTGCCTGACCTTGACGTCGACGGCTTCGCCTTCGAGCGGCGTGCCTCGCAAGTTCATGATGATGAAATCGTCCTTGGCAAACTCATCGATGGATTCGGCCCACACCTGCGCCACGACGTAGTCGTCGCCCACCAGCTCCAGGTCCAGGTTATTGCCACTGGTTTTGGAGATGATTGGCGCTTCCAGCCGTGAGTTGCCGGTGTCGACCACGATGCGCGTTTCCTGGCACCAGTCTTCGGATTGGTTGTTCACCAGGTCCCTGATCATGAAGGTCACGGCCAAACCCGCAGGGCCGGTGTCCTGCGCATCGAGAATGGTTTTTTCATCGGCGGTGATGACGATGGGATGGCCGGCAGGATCGTCGATCTGTTCCTGGGTCACGGGTGCCGAGCGCACGAACTGGCCGCCCCAACTCAAGGTGCAAACATCGCCCACGGCGATGTTCGGGTAGGGCCGCGGGCTGTCAGTGCCGGGTTTGGCCCGGACGGTAATCTTGACCCCGGCCCTGGCAATGTCCTTGTCGACCCCATCGAGGACAATCTGCGGATCGATGTACTGATACAACGCGGAATGCTGGCCCTCCACCGGGTCCAGGTCCTGGCCGCCGGGCAGTTCGAGTTTGACGTAAAGCCTGAGTGGCGGGGTGAAGGTTTCAGGCGCCTGGTTGCGCCGCGTCACTCGGTAGCTCAAGGTATAGGAACCGCTGGGCAAGCGCCCCGGAGCAACCCACAAAATCGTCGGCTCGGTGATTTCGGTGGGGTCGCCGATGCTGTGTTGATCCACCGTGGCGTTATTGAGCAGCAGCTCAACCTTGTCGCCCAGGTCTTTGGTGGACCAGATTGGAATCTGCACCTTCAACCCCCGGTCCGGAAAATTGCCCCGGGCGGCAGCGAAGTTGATGCCCCACTCGCCGGACGGCAACGCCGGCTCGGTGCGACCGGGGATCGCGGGTTCGAGCAGGGTGGAGGACGAGCGGTTTTTTTCAGGCTGGATAAGCATGGCGACGGCTCCTGTCGGTGACAGTGAGTGACGGTGAGCGATTGGACATGGACTCGACAGACGATGGCGTCCTGGTGGGGCGTCAGCGAATCATTTCGAAGTTGTCCAGAAATGAATAGTCCTGTGCCTCAATCACGAGACTGAAGATGCGCGCAGATGCAGGCGCGTTCAGTTCGATCCACTGATTTATTTGCCCGCCCAAATCCACGCCTGAAAAAGACGCCTCTCCCAGTTTCGCGTTGCGGACGTCATAGAATTCAACTTTTCCAAGCTTGTGCAGCCAGGTCCAGGAGAAGCGCACCTTCCGGTAGCCAAATTTGAAGGCTAATCGCAGGCGTTGCGGGGGATCCAGCAACGCTTGATCCTTGCACAGACATATACATGGGCCTTCCATCATGCCTGGCGCGTTAGATCCGTAGACGAAAATGCCTGCCTCACCGGCGCCGCTCAGAAACTCGATGTCCATCGTGGCAACGGAGGTGATGCGCTGCCCCTCGGTAATTAACTGATTTGGGGTATCGGTGAAATCCTCATCATCGATCTGAACAGGGCCGATAGACAGTACTAAAGCCTCTGAATAACTAACCCGCGCCGGCGGCCCGACCCTGGCAATCTCGTACCACACCGTTACCTCGCCATCGCGGTTCGGTTCGATGTGCTCGGCGACAAACCGGGCATTGAGGCTGAAGTCCACTTCCTGGTCGGCGTTGTGCGAGCTGATCTTGATACTGTCACGGGTCCTGCCGGTCTTCGAACCGACCCAGCTATAGGTGACGAGGTCGCCGGGGCGGGTGGGTTCTGCGGCGCGGGGCACGGTCAGCCGGCTCATGCCATCGGGCAGTTCGTCGGGGTCCAGCACGCCGTTATCTTCGCCGGCCACCTGTGGTTTATCCAGCTCCACAGTGGCCTCGCCGACATTCAACAGCGCCGCCGGACGGGACCCGCGCCGGACGATTTCGCCTTCGTTGTCGAGCAGCAGAAGGTTGTACGACAGGGCCAGGGTGCCGCCTTCCAGAATCTTCAGGTGCCTGCCGTCGACGCTGATCAGCAGGTCGGCTTTGGCGTCGATTTCATCGGTCGTCGGGATGTACAAGTCCAGCTCCGGTTCGTAGCTGCCACCGCCGGGCGGGGCCTGGGTGCCGCTCCATTTCAGTTCGATAGCCATTTCATGAACGAAGGCCTCGTCGAAAGGAATGCGCACCCAGGTGAACGGCAAGTCCGGGTCGATCGCGCCCTGTATTTCGTCTTCGGCAATCGGCGC
>NZ_JAVLSB010000056.1:0-34717 GCF_031583775.1 Pseudomonas rhizozeae | reverse complement strand
TGGTTTTCCGCCAGCCGCACATCCTGGCCCAACTCAATAACCTCTCGGAATGGGCCAACGATAGCTCCAAGCACAACACAAAAACTGTGGGAATGGGCCAACCATCAGATCCAAGCAAAACACAAAACCTGTGGGAGCGTGGCTTGCCCGCGATGGCGTCTGCTCAGTCAAAACACCACACACTGACCCACCGCAATCGCGAACTAACCCTGCTCCACTCGTGCCAATCTTTCTTCCAGCGCGGCAATCCGTGCTTCCAGTTCTTCGATACGCTCCGCCGATACCCCGCTGCCAGAACTCCGTTCGCTGGGCTGCTGGCGCGCGGCGAGCAGGGTGTCGATATCCGCCGGGTCGCCCAAGGCGTGCATGTAGCGGTCTTCACGCTGGCCGGGCTGGCGCGGGATCAGCAGCGCCAGGTCGCGGGCGATCAGGCGTTCAAGTTGATGCAGCACCTGCTCGGTGTCTTCGAAATCGTGCATCCGGCCGCTGCGGGTCAGCAGTTCGTTGACGGTCTGCGGGCCGCGCAGAAACAGCAACCCCATCAGGATCAACTGCGCTGGCACCAATTCCAGGGCCTTGTCGACGCGGTGTTCGTAGCGGTCGGCGCGGCTGCCCATCACCAATTTGGCGAACCCCGAATTCTCCAGTTGGCGCAGATTCTGCCCGACCAGGCCCTGCGCCAGGTTCATCACCGGTTCGCGGCTGGTTTTCTGGTTGCAGGCCAATACCAGCGCGTTAAGGGTTAGCGGATACGTTTCCGGGCTGGTGGCCTGTTTTTCGATCAAAGCGCCGAGGATGCGCACTTGAGTGCTGTTAAGGCGCGGTTCATCGCCGGTGCTCTCGGGTTCAATGCTCATCGCGCGTTCCTTATGCAGTCGAAGCCGCCTAGCCTAATCCTTGTTAAAGAAAAGACAAGCCGCCGGCCGGCCGAGCATGGCTATAATCGCCGCAGATTTTTACTCCCCCCAACACGTTGCGAGATCACCATGACTATTTCTCTGTACGCCGCTTCCGTTCCGGTCCTCAAGCAAATGCTCAACGCCCTGAGCGATGTGCTGAAAAAGGCCGAAGCCCACGCGACCGAAAAGAACATCGATCCGAACGCTCTGCTGCAAGCGCGCCTGTTCCCGGACATGTTCCAACTGGTCCGCCAGGTGCAGATCGCGGTAGATTTCGCCAAAGGCATCAGCGCCCGCTTGGCGGAAATCGAATTGCCGAAATACGAAGACACCGAAACCACCTTCGCCGACCTGCAAGCACTGCTGAGCAAGGTACAGGCCTTCCTGGATAGCATTATGCCGGAGCAGATCAACGGCAAGGAAGGCATCGAAATCGTCACCCGTCCGGGCACGCCGAAAGAGAAGCGGTTTACCGGCCAGTCCTACCTGCTGACCTACGGCCTGCCGCAGTTCTTCTTCCACGTCACCACCGCTTACGCGCTGCTGCGTCACAACGGCGTGGAAATCGGCAAGCGCGACTACATGGGCGCGTTCTAACGCCACAGGTTTAATTCGCGACCCGAAAACCGCCCTGGCCCGCGCCTCGGCGGTTTTTTCATGGGCGCATTCCGGGACTGGCGGCCAGCACGCCGCGGGACACTCTGGTAAGCTGCGCGCTCCTTTTCAAGCTCCGCCAGCGGCCCTTCGGGTTTTCGCTGGTGTTGTCGTTTTTCTGGAGTTCTGCATGCTGTTGCCCATCCTTCTGTTGTCGGCCGCCGGTTTTACCGTGCTGACCACAGAATTCGTCATCGTCGGCCTGCTGCCGGCCATCGCCCGCGACCTCGACGTGACCATCCCTCAAGCTGGCCTGCTGGTGACCCTGTTTGCGTTCACGGTGGCAGTGTTCGGGCCGTTCCTGACCGCCTACTTCGCGCGGTTCGAGCGACGCAAATTGTTTATCAGCGTGCTGATCATGTTTGGCCTGGCCAATACCCTGGCGGCCCTGGCGCCGAACATTTGGGTGATGGCCGTGGCGCGCTTGATTCCAGCGCTCGGGCTGCCGGTATTCTGGGCCTTGGCCAGCGAAACCGCAGTGGATATCGTCGGCCCCGAATACGCCGGCCGCGCCATCGCCAAGATCGGCTTCGGCATTGTCTGTGCCACGGTATTCGGCATTCCGGTCGGGACCTTGATCTCCGACGCATTCGGCTGGCGCAGTGCGTTTTACATCCTGGCGTTTATCGCCTTCGCCAAGGCCTTGCTGCTGTTTATCTACCTGCCGAAAACCAGTCTGCATCAGCATCAGGTCAGCTTCCGTTCGCAGTTCAAGATCCTGCGCAGCCCTTTGATGGTGGGGCATGTGGTGCTGTCGATCCTGGTATTCAGCGGGATGTTTACCGCTTACACCTACCTGGCGGATATCCTCGAGCGGCTGGCTGGTTTCAACGGCACGGTGGTTGGCTGGTGTTTGATGGGCTTCGGCGCGGTCGGGCTGATCGGCAACTCCCTGGGCGGCCGCGCGGTGGACCGCCATCCGCTGGTGGCCTCGATGGTGTTTTGCGCATTCATGATCGCGGGTCTGATCACCTTGGTGCCAAACATCCACTCGCCCTTGGGACTGGCGGCGGCGATGGGCATTTGGGGGGTGACCCAGGCAGCGCTGTTCCTGGTCAGCCATGTGCGTTTGATGAAGGCTGCGCCCGAAGCGCCAGCGTTTGCCGCATCGCTGAACATTGCCGGGGCCAACCTCGGGATCGGCGTCGGCGCTATTGTCGGTGGACGGGTGATCGATGCGTTCGGCCTCGGTGGCCTCGGCTTCGCGGCGGCGGCGTTTATCCTGATGTCGATCCTGCTGGCGATGGCGCTGATGAGCTTCGAACCGCGCGAGGCCGTCGTTTAAGGCGTTACACGGCGGTAAACAACTCCCTTCGAGCACCTTCGGTAATCGCCACGATGCCGGGGTGCTTGACCTTGCGTTCCACCGAGATCGCATAAAACGACTCGCTCACCGCATCGGTCTGGCCGATCAGCGCCACGCCGAACTGCCTTTGCACTTCCTCCGCAATAACGCTCGGGCCAATGAAAATTCCGCTGCCGGATTGGCCAAACGCTTGCATCAATGCACTGTCATCGAACTCCCCGACGATTCGCGGCTGGATTTGCTGCTCGGCAAACCAGCGCTGCAGCCGACTGCGCACCACGGTTTCCGGCCCGGGAATCAGTAGCGGGGCGGCGTGCAGGCTATGGGGGAAGTCTTGGCCATAAAGGTCCGCCAGCGCTGGCGTGGCAAAGAAACTAATGCCGCACTCGCCGAGTTTCTGGCTGTAGCCCTTGATGTCCAGGTGCGAGGGCATCGGGCTATCGGAAATCACCAGGTCCAGGCGCTGAATCGCGAGGTCGGCGAGTAACCGTTCGAGTTTGTCTTCACGGCAGGTGATGCGCAGCGGTTCGGTCAATTCCATGGTCGGCGCCAGCAAGCGGTAGACGATGGATTTGGGCACCACGTCCGCCACCCCGACTCTGAACAAAATCTGCTGCTCGTTGGGTTGTGCCCGCAGCATCAGTTCCAGTTCGCCGCCCAATTGGAACATCTGCTCGGCGTAGGGCAAGGTCTGGCGCCCGGCTTCGGTCAGTTCCAGTTGCCGGCCGACACGCTGGAACAACTCGACACCGTAGGTCTGCTCCAGCAGGGAGATTTGCCCGCTGATAGTCTGCGGCGTGAGGTTCAACTGCTCGCAAGCGCGTACGATGCTGCCGGTTTTGGCTACGACCCAGAAATAATGCAATTGACGATAGTTGAGCATGACAGTAATCACTTCGTGAAAACCGAAGTATAGCCGCTAAAAATACGAATTTTCCTGAAGTGTTCGCCTCTTTAGAATCCACGGCCATCGAAGGGCCATCGGTTTGGTCCCGTGTGTTTGAGTGAGGTAAGCCTGTATGACTCCGAAACAACTTGGCGTCCCGGCCTTGTTGGCCGTGGCTATGCTGCTAATGAGCGGCTGCGACCAGGCCGAAAAAAGCGCGCAACAGTTGCTGGGCAAAGCCACCGAAAGCGCCAAGCAAGCGATTGACGACACGCACAAAGCGGCGGACCAGGCCATCAGCGAGGCCACCGGCGGCCTGATCAACATCAAACCGCGTGTCGATGACGATGAGAAAGACAACGACTCGTCGACCCAGGAAATCTAAACGTCTCACCGCGAATCAGGACTGACCCATGGACTATCTTTTACAACTGGTTGCCAGCCCCACCGCGTGGGTGGCCTTGGCAACGTTGATCGTGATGGAAATCGTGCTCGGCATCGATAACCTGATCTTTATCTCGATCCTCACCAACAAGCTGCCGGTCCAGCACCGCACCAAAGCGCGGCGCATCGGCATCGGCATGGCGTTGATCCTGCGTCTGGGCCTGTTGAGCACCATCGCGTTTATCGTCCAATTGACCGCTCCGGTGATCGAAATCCTCGGCCACGCGTTCTCCTGGAAGGACATGATCCTGATTGCCGGCGGCTTGTTCCTGCTGTGGAAAGCCACCACGGAAATCCATCACAGCATGGACCCGTCCCCGGATGATCCGACCTCGGCCACGTCTAGCGTGACCCTGGGCTTTGCCGCGGCGATCGGTCAGATCCTGATGCTCGACCTGGTGTTCTCGATCGACAGCATCATCACCGCGGTCGGTATGACTGAGCACTTGCCGATCATGATCATCGCGGTGGTCGTCTCGGTATTGGTGATGTTGCTGGCGGCTGAGCCACTGGCCAAGTTCATCAACGACAACCCGACCGTCGTGATGCTGGCCCTGGGCTTCCTGATCATGATCGGCATGACCTTGATTGCCGAAGGCTTTGGCGCTCACGTACCGAAAGGCTATGTATACGCAGCGATGGCGTTCTCGGCAGCAATTGAAGTGCTGAACATGATGTCTCGCCGCGCCAAGCAAAAGAAACTGGCGCCTCAGACCTGACAGTAAGGCAGCCAATGGTCGCCTGGGCTCGAGAGAGCGCAGGCGGCCTTTTTAATGCGCGGTGTTTTGCGCTGCGGGACGTGATCAGTGCGCGGTGGCAGGGCGCGGTGGCGCTTTTTTGCCTTTTGCGTCGGGTGGTGTCACGGGGGCGTGCGGGTGATGCCGGCGTGCAATGCGCAGCACGCCCCACAGCATGGCGCCAGCGACGGCCAGCCAGCCCAGGATCAGCATCATGATTGTCGTTGCCAGGCTCATCAGTGCCTCCTCTTTGCCCTGCTTCGGGCACACACTCTTTACACCTGACAGTCTAGACGTTGCGGTGTTGCAAACTATTGACCGAAGGTCGTGATCGACAAACCAGTTCGCTCTATCGATGCTCGTCAACTGCTGTTTAAGGCTATACCGGTGCCGCGCGGCGTCCTATGATCCACGGGCCAAGCCGGAGGCGTGGATGTCCGGCGTCTGAACAGAGAGTGAAGAGCGTGCGGGGATTGTCTGGAATTCGTGGGGCGATGGTGGTGCTGGGCTGCGTGGCGGCACTGGGTGGGTGCGCGGGAAGTGTGGCGCCGGAGGTCAAGCGGCTGCCCGAGCGCGTCGAGCTGAGCGGCACCTTCTATCGCGGTGAAGCCAACCAAAGCGGCCCGCAAGTGTTGGCGAGCCTGCTATCGCAGCAGGGCATCGTGGTCACGCCTGGCCTGCTCGACAAACCGCTGCACCTGCCGGGCGCCGAGGCGCAGTTGCAGCAGAACATGCAGAGCGTGGCCCGGGACTACGGCATGGTCGTCTACCCGCTGGACAGCAACCTGCCGGCACTGTTGACCCAAGTCGCTGCCGGCTATCCGGTGATGCTGCGCTTTACTGAAGGCTCGACCTTCTGGTCGACACCGCGTTACGCGATTCTCACCGGATATAACCGCCAGAAACAGACGGTCTTGCTGCGGGCCGGTCTGGATCGCCGAGCCTTGATGAGCTTCAGCGCGTTCGAGTCCGCTTTTAAGGACGCTGGCGGTTGGGCGATTCTCATCCAGAAGCCGAATCAGATTCCCGCCCAGGTCGATGCCCAGCGCTGGCTGAAAGCCGCCAATGATTTGGCCCAGGCGGGCCAGGAACAGGCCGCGGCGCGAGCAACCAAGGCGCTGAGCGCACAGTAGAGCCTGTGCGCGGCTTTCCGTTCGTCATGTTGCGGGCACATCCTGCGATTGCGAGTCTCTTAGTCAGTAAGCCCCGAGCGTCTCGCCCGGGTGTCACTAAGGAGGCTCCAATGGCTCAATCCAATACCCCCGCTGGTCCGCACTCGTCCGAACATTCCTCCGGCGATGAGCTGGGTTTCGACCCGGATTCACCGGATGTCGACGATCCGGCGGTTGATCCCATCGGGCCTGCCAAGGCGCCGCTGGACGTGAATCCGGAAGACGATGACAAGAAACCCGCTAAACCCTACGATCCCATCGGCGACTTGAAGCCGTAAGTCTAATGGGTACAGCGTTTTCAAGTGAGGTGCGTATGTCTACTGATTCAAGTTTCAACGACAAACATCCCGACAGCGTCCCGACAACTCCTGAAGAGGATGTCGATCCGGTGATGGATCCGCAGAGCCCGCTCAGAGATCCATTGGCCCGTCCGGCAGTGGTCACCACCGAGCATTCACAGGGTTGGCAGGATCCCAGCAAGGGCGATGGCATTCCTGATGATGACCAGATGCCGCTGCCCAATGACTGACAGTCAATAAAAAGCCCCGAATGATCGGGGCTTTTTTTGTTTACAGCGGTTTCACTTCGAGGCTTCGATAGCCCCGGTCTGGCGATTCTTCAGGTTCTTCTCGGCCTTGTACTGCAATGCTACCGCTGGCGCATTGGCACTCTTGCCGGTCTCGACCCAACTGCGAATGCGGCTGGCATCGGCAAAATGCGTGTACTTGCCGAAGGCATCGAGAATCACCAAGGCCACCGGGCGATTGCCCATACGCGTCACCAGCACCAGGCAGTGGCCCGCTTCATTGGTGAAGCCGGTCTTGGTGATCTGGATATCCCAGTTCGGTTTGTTCACCAAATGATCAGTGTTGCGGAAGCCCAGGCTGTAGGTCGGTTTGCGGAAGGTGACAGTCTTTTCCTTGGTGGTGCTCAATTCGCTGAGAATCGGGTACTTGTGCGCAGCGACCAGCAGCTTGCTCAAGTCGCGAGCGGTAGATACGTTACGCACTGACAGGCCAGTGGGTTCGACGAAGTGCGTGCTGGTCATGCCCAGCGCCTTGGCCTTGGCGTTCATCGCCGCGATAAACGCCACATAACCGCCCGGGTAGTGGTGGCCGAGGCTGGCAGCGGCGCGGTTTTCCGAAGACATCAGAGCAATCAGCAGCATTTCCCGGCGCGACAATTCGCTGTTGAGTTTCACGCGGGAGAACACGCCTTTCATCTCCGGTGTGTCGCTGATGTTGATGGAAATGTACTCGTCCATGTTCTGCTTGGCTTCGACGATCACCAGTCCGGTCATCAGTTTGCTGACCGATGCGATCGGAACCACGACGTCGGGGTTGCTGGCGTAGATAACCCTGTTGGTCTGCATGTCCATCAGCAGGGCGCTGCCGGAAGCGATCTTCAATTGCGTGGTGTCGCGAGGGGTGGCGGTGGTTTCTGCCGCGTGCAGCGTTGGCGTGATAAAAGTGCCTGTAAATGCAAAAAATAGGCTGATGATAGAAAGACGAATGTTCACGCGAATGGACTCGATAAAATGTGGATATGCCGTTTTGTTACGGGCTGTTTCGTAAAAACGTCGCATTCTATGAGTATGGTCGAATAACTGTCGAATGTTCTTCGATAAACAAACGAAAGTCCTTGGAAACTCGAAATAAACCGGATTAGCAGCAGGGGATTGACCTTTCCTTCAGAAATGAAAAACCCCGCGGTTAGGGCGGGGTTTCGAGGGCGCTGGACGAGTGCTTAGCTGTGCAGGGTTTCTGCCGCATACAGTGTGTTTTCCAGCAGGCAAGCGCGGGTCATCGGGCCAACACCGCCAGGTACTGGCGTGATCCAGCCAGCCCGAGGCAGGGCGGTTTCGTAGATCACGTCGCCGACCAGCTTGCCGTCGTCCTGACGGTTGATGCCGACGTCAATCACGATCGCGCCTTCTTTAATCCACTCACCTTTGACCAGGCCAGGCTTCCCGGCCGCCACGACCACCAGGTCAGCACGGCCGACGTGGCCGGCGAGGTCCTTGGTGAAGCGGTGCGCAACGGTCACGGTGCAGCCGGCCAGCAGTAATTCCATCGCCATCGGGCGGCCAACGATGTTGGACGCACCGACCACCACCGCGTCGAGTCCATACAGATCGACGCCGGTGCTTTCCAGCAAGGTCATGATGCCCTTGGGGGTGCATGGCCGCAGCAGGGGAATGCGTTGGGCCAGGCGGCCGACGTTATAAGGATGGAAGCCATCAACGTCTTTGTCCGGACGGATGCGCTCCAGCAAGGTCGAGGCGTCGAGGTGTTCAGGCAGCGGCAGTTGCAGCAGGACGCCGTCGATGCTCGGATCGTCGTTCAGGCGATCGATCAGCGCGGCGAGGTCTTCCTGGGTGGTATCGCTCGGCAGGTCGTAGGCCTGGGACAGGAAGCCGACCTCTTCACAGTCTTTACGCTTGTGCGAGACGTAAACCTGAGAGGCGGGATCGCTACCGACCAGGATCACCGCCAGGCCCGGCGTGCGCAGACCCTGCTGGCGACGCTCGGTGACACGTTGGGCGATCTGCTGGCGCAGGCTGGCGGCGATCGATTTGCCGTCGATTAGTTGTGCAGTCATTGCGCGTGGTTAACCATCGAGAGGTGAAAAAAAGAGAACGCATTCTCGCATGTCGAGACGTGAGGGCAAAGGCGCTTGGTCTGCAAATTCCCCTAACCCCTTTAATTAAATGAATTTTTTTCAGAAAAGAGTTGACGACCTTTCGGGCCGTCTATAACATTCGTCGCACTTGTCGGGCACAGCCTAGCACTGGTTAAGAAGGTCGAGCGGAGTTGATGTTTAATTCGGCGAAACTGAAAGCACTTAGTTTGTAATCGTCCAAGAATACAGATTAACAAGGCGCCCGTAGCTCAGCTGGATAGAGCATCCGCCTTCTAAGCGGATGGTCGCAGGTTCGAGTCCTGCCGGGTGCGCCATTTAAGGCAGCTTTGGCACAAGTAACGTAGCACGGCAATATGGTGGGCGTAGCTCAGTTGGTAGAGCACGGGATTGTGACTCCCGTTGTCGAGGGTTCGATCCCCTTCGTCCACCCCATATTTAGAAAGGCGCCAGATTAACAGTCTGGCGCCTTTGCTTTAAAAGCTTGATACGCGGATGTGGTGGAATTGGTAGACACACTGGATTTAGGTTCCAGCGCCGCAAGGTGTGAGAGTTCGAGTCTCTCCGTCCGCACCATACAAGTCGCTAGTGAATAGCAAACAAAACGGCGCAGCACCTTAAAAGGGCTGCGCCGTTTTTGTTTCAGAAGTATGGGTTTACATCAGTCGCTGGTTTCGGGCTGGAAGGGCGGTCGGTTCGTCGCATTTTTGTTTCGCGATGATGCCCGATCAGCCTGCCGATCCCGAACGGGGTGGGCGGTCAGGGATGGATGGCTGATTCTTTCTATATATATAGAAGCGTTGGTGCAGAGCCTTGGCTTGAATAGCTGTATTTGCGAACAGGGCGAGGCACAACCGTTTGTCCCCGCCTATAAACTGCCTGCTGCGTTTTTACCCGTTTTCAGTAGGGTGACTTCTTGAGTTTGACCCACTAGAATGCATGCCCTTGATTCTGGGGTCGGAAACGGCCGGCTAACGTCTGTGCAACGAGGAATATCCATGCAAGTTTCTGTTGAAAATACTTCTGCTCTTG
Source organism: Pseudomonas rhizozeae (assembly GCF_031583775.1). Lineage (NCBI taxonomy): Bacteria > Pseudomonadati > Pseudomonadota > Gammaproteobacteria > Pseudomonadales > Pseudomonadaceae > Pseudomonas > Pseudomonas rhizozeae. The sequence goes on along the minus strand of NZ_JAVLSB010000056.1, from coordinate 24,947 downwards.
AGCGCCGCATGAGCATCACCGTGCCGGCTGAGCGCATCGAGACTCAGGTCAACAAGCGTCTGCAGCAGACTGCCCAAAAGGCCAAGATTGCTGGCTTCCGTCCAGGCAAAGTGCCAATGAGCGAAATCAAGCGTCGTTTCGGTGCTGAAGCGCGCCAGGAAGCAGTTGGCGACGTCATCCAGTCGTCCTTCTACGAAGCTGTGGTTGAGCAGAAGTTGAACCCGGCCGGTTCGCCGTCGATCGAGCCAAAATCCCTCGAAGCCGGCAAAGACCTGGAATACGTCGCGGTCTTCGAAGTGTTCCCTGAGTTCACCGTTGCCGGTTTCGAAGGCATCACCGTTGAGCGCCTGAGCGCCGACGTCAATGACGCCGATCTGGACAAGATGCTGGACATCCTGCGCAAGCAGAACACCCGTTTCGAAGAAACCGATCGCGCTGCTCAGACTGAAGATCAGCTGAACATCGATTTCGCTGGCAAGGTCGACGGCGAAGTGTTCGCTGGTGGTTCCGCCAAGGGCACCCAACTGGTGCTGGGTTCGGGTCGCATGATCCCTGGTTTTGAAGACGGTCTGGTTGGCGCTAAAGCCGGCGAAGAGCGCGTTCTGAACCTGACCTTCCCTGAGGACTATCAGAACCTGGAGCTGGCCGGTAAAACTGCCGAGTTCACCGTGACCGTCAACAGCATCTCCGAGCCGAAACTGCCAGAGCTGAACGAAGAATTCTTCGCTCAGTTCGGCATCAAGGAAACCGGTCTGGAAGGCTTCCGCACCGAAGTTCGCAAGAACATGGAGCGCGAACTGCGTCAGGCGATCAAATCCAAGGTCAAGAACCAGGTCATGGACGGTCTGCTGGAAACCAACCCGATCGAAGTGCCGAAAGCTTTGCTGTCCAACGAAGTTGACCGTCTGCGCGTGCAGGCCGTTCAGCAATTCGGCGGCAACATCAAGCCTGATCAACTGCCGGCCGAGTTGTTCGAAGAACAAGCCAAGCGCCGCGTTGTGCTGGGTCTGATCGTGGCGGAAGTGGTCAAGCAATTCGACCTCAAGCCTGACGAGGCCCGCGTTCGCGAGATGATTCAGGAAATGGCTTCGGCCTACCAAGAGCCTGAGCAGGTTGTGTCCTGGTACTACAAGAACGACCAGCAACTGAACGAAGTTCGTTCGGTTGTGCTGGAAGAACAAGTTGTGGATACTGTTCTGCAGAAAGCTAGCGTGACCGACAAATCGGTCTCTTACGAAGAAGCGGTCAAGCCGGTAGAAGCTCCACAAGCCGACTGATTGTTGCTGCGTTAAGAAGTACACACCATGAGCCAGCCTTCGCGCTGGCTTATGCGTATTCAAGACATAACTATTTGGGAGTGACTGCAGAGCATGTTCCGTAATTCGTATATTCAGCAGAACTCTGATATCCAGGCCGCAGGTGGCCTGGTCCCGATGGTTGTCGAGCAATCTGCTCGTGGCGAACGCGCTTACGACATTTACTCGCGCCTGCTCAAGGAACGAGTGATTTTTCTGGTTGGGCCGGTAGAGGACTACATGGCTAACCTGATTTGTGCGCAACTGCTGTTCCTTGAAGCGGAAAACCCGGACAAGGACATCCATCTTTATATCAACTCCCCGGGCGGTTCGGTGACAGCAGGCATGTCGATCTACGACACCATGCAGTTCATCAAGCCAAACGTGTCGACCACCTGCATCGGTCAAGCCTGCAGCATGGGCGCGTTTCTGCTGACTGCAGGTGCGGCGGGTAAGCGTTTCTGCCTGCCTAACTCGCGTGTGATGATTCACCAGCCATTGGGCGGTTTCCAGGGCCAGGCCTCGGATATCGAGATCCATGCCAAGGAAATCCTATTCATTCGTGAGCGTCTCAACACGCTGATGGCCAAGCATAGCGGCCACACTCTGGAAGAAATCGAGCGCGACACCAACCGCGACAATTTCATGAGTGCACAAGCCGCGCGTGAGTACGGGTTGATCGATGAAGTGATCGAGCAACGCCCGGCTTAAATTAAGCAGCTCAAAATAAGGTGGGTCGGCTGGTCCGATCACCGGCGGGCTTGAAAAAGCCCGCAATAGCCTTCATCTTGTGTTGCAAGCCTATCGGATTTGGATCGAACGAATGACTGACACCCGCAACGGCGAGGACAACGGCAAGCTGCTCTATTGCTCCTTCTGTGGCAAAAGCCAGCATGAAGTACGCAAATTGATTGCCGGCCCCTCGGTCTTTATCTGCGACGAGTGCGTCGACCTGTGCAATGACATCATCCGAGAGGAGGTGCAGGAAGCCCAGGCCGAAAGCAGCGCGCATAAATTGCCTTCGCCTAAAGAAATCAGCGGCATCCTTGATCAGTATGTGATTGGTCAGGAACGTGCCAAAAAGGTTCTGGCTGTAGCGGTGTACAACCACTACAAGCGCCTCAACCAGCGTGACAAGAAAAGCGACGACGTCGAACTCGGCAAGAGCAACATCCTGCTGATCGGTCCGACTGGCTCGGGTAAGACCTTGCTGGCCGAAACCTTGGCTCGTCTGCTGAACGTTCCTTTCACCATTGCCGACGCTACCACCCTCACCGAGGCCGGTTACGTGGGTGAGGACGTCGAGAACATCATTCAGAAACTGCTGCAGAAGTGCGACTACGACGTGGAAAAGGCCCAGATGGGCATTGTCTACATCGACGAAATCGACAAGATTTCCCGCAAGTCTGACAACCCGTCGATCACCCGGGATGTTTCCGGTGAAGGCGTGCAGCAAGCCCTGCTCAAGTTGATCGAAGGCACGGTCGCTTCTGTACCACCGCAAGGTGGTCGCAAGCATCCGCAGCAGGAATTCCTCCAGGTTGACACCCGTAACATTTTGTTCATCTGCGGTGGCGCGTTCTCCGGTCTGGAGAAGGTCATTCAACAGCGCTCCACCCGTGGCGGTATCGGTTTCAACGCCGAAGTGCGCAGCAAGGAAGAGGGCAAGAAGGTCGGTGAGTCCCTGCGTGAAGTCGAGCCTGACGATTTGGTCAAGTTCGGTCTGATCCCGGAATTCGTCGGTCGTCTGCCGGTCCTGGCGACGTTGGACGAACTCGATGAAGCTGCACTGATGCAGATTCTTACCGAGCCGAAAAACGCGTTGACCAAGCAATACGCCAAGTTGTTCGAGATGGAAGGCGTGGATCTGGAATTCCGTTCCGACGCGCTGAAATCGGTCGCCAAACGAGCCCTGGAACGCAAGACCGGTGCCCGTGGCCTGCGCTCGATTCTCGAAGGTGTACTGCTCGACACGATGTACGAAATCCCCTCGCAGTCCGAGGTGAGCAAAGTCGTGATCGACGAAAGCGTTATCGAAGGCAAGTCCAAGCCACTGTATATCTACGAAAACAGTGAGCCGACCGCCAAGGCAGCGCCAGACGCCTAAGCGTCACGCTGCTGGAACACAGAAGGGGCCTTCGGGCCCCTTTGCTATTAACGCGTTTTAACCGTCTCATTGCGCTTGTTTTTTTTGAAAGCAGCCCCCATCTTGGTTTCAAGCTTAATTCCATCTGATTACGGCCATATGGCCGCCTTAGAGGCGAAATCATGAAGACAACCATCGAATTGCCTCTCCTGCCGTTGCGCGATGTCGTGGTATATCCGCACATGGTTATCCCACTGTTCGTGGGACGCGAGAAGTCCATCGAGGCCCTCGAGGCCGCGATGACGGGTGACAAGCAAATTCTTTTGCTGGCTCAGCGCAACCCGGCTGACGATGATCCTGGTGAAGACGCGCTGTACCGCGTCGGCACCATCGCCACAGTCCTGCAACTGCTCAAGCTGCCTGATGGCACCGTCAAGGTGCTGGTTGAAGGCGAACAGCGTGGTTCGGTTGAGCGTTTCATCGAAGTCGACGGCCATTGCCGCGCCGAAGTTGCGCTGATCGACGAAGTCGACGCCCCTGAGCGCGAGTCGGAAGTATTCGTCCGCAGCCTGCTGTCGCAATTCGAACAATACGTGCAGTTGGGCAAGAAGGTCCCGGCTGAAGTCCTGTCGTCGCTCAACAGCATCGATGAGCCAGGGCGCCTGGTCGACACCATGGCCGCACACATGGCCCTGAAGATCGAGCAGAAGCAGGAAATCCTCGAAATCATCGATTTGTCGGCCCGTGTCGAACATGTCCTGGCCTTGCTGGACGCCGAGATCGACCTGCTGCAAGTCGAGAAACGCATCCGCGGACGCGTCAAGAAACAAATGGAGCGCAGCCAGCGCGAGTACTACCTGAATGAGCAGATGAAGGCCATTCAGAAAGAACTCGGCGACAGCGACGAAGGCCATAACGAAATCGAAGAGCTGAAAAAGCGCATCGATGCCGCCGGCCTGCCAAAAGACGCGCTGACCAAAGCCACCGCCGAGCTGAACAAGCTGAAGCAAATGTCGCCGATGTCCGCTGAAGCCACCGTGGTGCGCTCCTACATCGACTGGCTGGTGCAAGTGCCTTGGAAGGCACAGAGCAAGGTGCGCCTGGACCTGGCGCGCGCTGAAGACATCCTCGACGCTGACCACTACGGTCTGGAAGAAGTCAAAGAACGCATCCTCGAATACCTCGCCGTACAGAAGCGCGTGAAAAAGATTCGTGGCCCGGTGTTGTGCCTGGTTGGTCCTCCGGGTGTGGGTAAAACCTCGCTCGCCGAGTCGATTGCCCACGCAACAAACCGAAAATTCGTACGCATGGCCCTTGGTGGCGTGCGTGATGAAGCGGAAATCCGTGGTCATCGCCGGACTTACATCGGTTCGATGCCAGGAAGATTGATTCAAAAGATGACCAAAGTGGGCGTGCGCAATCCGCTGTTCTTGCTCGACGAAATCGACAAGATGGGCAGCGACATGCGCGGCGATCCGGCATCGGCATTGCTCGAAGTGCTCGATCCGGAGCAGAACCACAACTTCAACGATCACTATCTTGAAGTCGATTACGATCTCTCCGACGTGATGTTCCTGTGCACCTCCAACTCCATGAATATTCCGCCAGCGTTGCTGGACCGGATGGAAGTGATTCGCCTGCCGGGCTACACCGAAGACGAGAAAATCAACATCGCTGTGAAATACCTTTCGCCGAAGCAAATCACGGCCAACGGCCTGAAAAAGGGCGAGCTGGAATTCGACGCCGAAGCGATCCGCGACATCATCCGTTACTACACCCGCGAGGCCGGTGTGCGGGGGCTTGAGCGCCAGATTGCCAAGGTTTGCCGCAAGGCCGTCAAGGAGCATGCGCTGGAAAAACGCTTCTCGGTGAAGGTCACTGCCGACCTGCTGGAACACTTCTTGGGCGTGCGTAAATTCCGCTACGGCCTGGCCGAGCAGCAGGACCAGATCGGTCAAGTGACTGGCCTGGCCTGGACGCAAGTGGGTGGCGAATTGCTGACCATCGAAGCGGCCGTGGTTCCGGGTAAAGGTCAGTTGATCAAGACCGGTTCCCTGGGTGACGTGATGGTCGAATCGATCACCGCCGCGCTGACCGTGGTGCGCAGCCGCGCCAAGAGCCTGGGGATCCCTCTGGACTTCCACGAGAAGCGCGACACTCACATCCACATGCCGGAAGGGGCGACCCCGAAAGACGGCCCTAGCGCTGGCGTAGGTATGTGCACGGCCCTGGTATCTGCGCTGACCGGTATTCCGGTGCGCGCCGATGTCGCCATGACCGGCGAAATCACCCTGCGTGGACAAGTGCTGGCGATCGGTGGTTTGAAGGAAAAATTGTTGGCCGCACACCGTGGTGGCATCAAGACAGTGATCATTCCGGAAGAGAACGTCCGTGATCTGAAGGAAATTCCTGACAACATCAAGCAGGATCTTCAGATTAAACCGGTTAAATGGATTGACGAGGTCCTGCAAATTGCGCTGCAATACGCGCCGGAGCCCTTGCCGGATGTGGCTCCCGAGATAGTTTCCAAGGATGACAAACGTGAGTCTGATTCCAAGGAAAGAATTAGCACGCATTAAGTTCGTATTTGCCTGAGGGGCTTCCTTGACAGTTTTTTAGAGCCCTTGTTATAAAGCGGCTCTTAAGTGTCTGTAGGCCATTCAGCACTCGTTTTAAGCTTTCACCAAAAAAACTTAGAATCATACTCAAATAGATATAAGGGGACTTAGAGTGAACAAGTCGGAACTGATTGATGCTATCGCTGCATCCGCTGATATCCCGAAAGCTGCTGCTGGCCGTGCGCTGGACGCTGTAATCGAATCCGTCACTGGCGCTCTGAAGGCTGGCGACTCCGTTGTTCTGGTAGGTTTCGGTACGTTCTCCGTGACTGACCGCCCTGCTCGTATCGGTCGCAACCCACAGACCGGTAAGACGCTGGAAATCGCGGCAGCCAAAAAACCAGGTTTCAAAGCCGGTAAAGCACTGAAAGAAGCCGTTAACTAAGCTCGATTTCGGTTTTTTGCCTATCCGGGTCGGGGTCATGCCTGACCTGGCAGCGGAGCGGTAGTCCAGTCGGCAGTCGCCGAGCCGAGACACCGAGGGTCGCGAGTTCGAGCCCTCGGTCCGCTCCGCCAGTTACGAGAAGGCGCATCCTCGGATGCGCCTTTCTTCTATCCGGATTCTACCCACGCTCCACGGTTGCCTAAATTTGAAGTTCAACCGTTTCTGGGGGACGCATGCTGCAGAATATCAGGGACAATTCACAAGGCTGGATTGCCAAGACCATCATCGGGATCATCGTTGTATTGATGGCCCTGACCGGTTTCGATGCCATTTTTCAAGCCACCACGAATAAAAACGAGGCGGCCAAGGTCAATGGCGATGAGATCAGCCAGAACGAGCTGAGCCAGGCGGTCGATATGCAACGCCGTCAACTCATGCAACAACTGGGCAAGGATTTCGACGCTTCGTTGCTGGACGAGAAAATGCTGCGCGACTCGGCTCTCAAGGGCCTGATCGATCGCAAGCTGCTGCTGCAAGGCGCGGAAAACGCCAAATTCTCTTTCTCCGAAGCCGCACTCGACCAAGTGATCCTGCAGACACCTGAATTCCAGGTTGACGGCAAGTTCAGCTCCGAGCGCTTCGACCAGGTGATCCGTCAACTGGGTTACAGCCGCATGCAGTTCCGTCAGATGCTGACCCAGGAAATGCTGATCGGCCAATTGCGCGCCGGTGTGGCGGGCAGCGGTTTCGTGACTGATGCCCAAGTGCTGGCATTCGCCCGTCTGGAAAAACAGACCCGCGATTTCGCCGCGCTCAACATCAAGGCAGATCCGGCAGCGGTCAAGCTGACCGATGAAGAGGTCAAGGCCTACTACGACGAACATGCCAAGGAATTCATGACGCCTGATCAGGTTGTCATTGATTACCTCGAACTGAAGAAGTCGTCGTTCTTCGATCAGGTCACCGTCAAGGACGAAGACCTGCAGACGGCTTATCAGAAAGAAACCGCCAACCTGGCTGAACAACGCCGTGGCGCGCACATCCTGATTGAAGTCAACGACAAGACCACCGAGGCGCAAGCCAAGGCGAAGATCGAAGATATCCAGGCGCGCCTGGCCAAGGGCGAGAAGTTTGAAGCGCTTGCCAAGGAGTTCTCCCAGGATCCGGGTTCGGCCAATAATGGCGGTGACCTTGGTTTCGCCGGTCCTGGCGTCTACGACCCAGCGTTCGAGACCGCCTTGTACGGGTTGAGCAAGGATCAGGTGTCGGAGCCGGTGCGTACCGAGTTTGGCTTCCATCTGATCAAGCTGCTGGGTGTTGAAGCGCCACAAGTGCCGAGCTTCGCCAGCCTGAAAGACAAGCTGACCCGCGAACTGAAAACCCAGCAAGTGGAGCAGTTGTTCGTCGAAGCCACCAAGCAATTGGAAGACTCGTCGTTCGAAGCCTCTGACCTGGCTCAGCCGGCTCAAGACCTGAAACTGACAGTGCACACCTCCGCGCCGTTCGGCCGGGAAGGTGGCGAAGGCATCGCGGCCAACCGTGCCGTGGTGACAGCTGCGTTCAGTCCCGAAGTGCTGGATGAGGGCGCCAACAGCACCGCCATCGAGCTCGACCCGGAAACCGTGGTCGTGGTCCGTGCCAAGGAACACCGCAAACCTGAGCAATTGCCGCTGGAAGCTGTGAACACCAGCATCCGCGCGCAATTGACCAAAGAGCACGCAAGTTCCGAAGCCAAGACCAAGGCCGAGCAGTTGATCGCCAGCCTGCGCGAAGGCAAGACGCCGTTGGACAAGCCGATTGACGGTCAGTCCTGGAAAGTCACGCAAGCGGCGACCCGCGCTCAGGAAGGGGTTGACCCGACTGTGCTGCAGTCGTTGTTCCGCATGCCGAAGCCAGAGTCCAAGGACAAGCCGAGCTTCAACAGCGTCACCCTGGCCGATGGCAGCCTGTTGATCTTGCGGTTGAATGCCGTCAACGAAGCCGCCGCGCCGACCGATGAAGAGAAGGCCCAATACCGTCGCTTCCTCGCGTCGCGCATTGGTCAGCAAGACTTCGCGGCGTACCGCAAGCAGTTGGAAGCCCAGGCCGAGATCAAGCGTTTCTGACGTCTGATCCGCTGCGCTGAGGCAAGTCAACGACCCCGTCCATCTGGACGGGGTCTTTTTTTGTCACGACTTTTTGCTAGCTTCGCAGGTCAGTCTTTGTGTAACTGTTGTTAGACACGAATCGATACGCCGCTAAGCATCGATCTGTTGCACAATACGCCCCGGACCGTTTTCCTCAGGATGTTCAATGTTCAAATCATTTCCCATGCGTGTTGCCGGGATGGCCCTGGTGCTGGCCGTCGCCGCCGGTTGCTCGTCGAAAAAGGCCGCTATCTACGAGCATGAGAACTTCGATGACTCCGGGACCTTCTCCCGCAACTATCCCGTCACTGATGTGCAGACTTGCGAAGCCGCCCGTCGCGCGTTGCTCAGCCAGGGCTACATCATCACCAGCAGCGATCCGAAGCTGATCAGCGGGCATAAAAGCTTCCAGCAGACTGGCGAAACGCACATGGAGATCAGTTTCAATGTGGTCTGCGCTGATGACGGTAGCGAAGGGCACCACGCGACGATGTTCGCCAATGCCTTGCAGGACCGTTACGCACTGAAGAAGACCAACAATTCCGCCAGCCTTGGCGTCGGCGTGCTGGGCTCGGTGTCGATGCCGATCGGTTCGTCCGATGATTCGATGGTCAAGGTGGCGAGCGAAACCGTGTCCTCGGCCAAGTTCTACGAACGCTTCTTCGCCCTGGTGGAATTGTTCCTCCCGGCGGAAGCGAAGAAAGCCGCGCACATCGAAGAGAAGCCCAAGACCGACCTCGGCATGCCGGAAGCCAAGGCCGCGCCTGCAGCGCTGGTACCGGCGGCACCGGCACCGGTTGCGCCAGCTCCCGCTGCCGAACCCATGCCGGCTGCCGCGCCCGCGCCAGTCGAAGCAGCCCCGGCCGCGTCCGAGCCCGTGGCAGCCCCAGCCGAACCCGCGCCGATCACCCCGATTGAAGCGGAACCCGCCGCTGCAGAGCCGGCGCCGAGCGAACCGGCCATCACGCCGCCGGCCAACCCCAGCAACTTGCCCGCACCGACCGAGCCGATTCCGGCGCTGCCGTAGATCGCGTTCTGCTCAAGGGTAGCGGTCCGCGCGCAACACCTTCGACGGCCAGGATTGATCACCCTCAATCCTGGCCTTTTTCGTCTAACCCTAGAGCGAAAAAACCGCAGATAAATTCCTGACTCCCTGCTACGTTTTAATAAGCAGGGATGAGCGGTCGTGGCCGCGTCATTTTTCTTTCACGGGGGCACTTTAAGCTCGGGGTGAAGGTCAGCTACTTAGATGAACATTTCAGCCAACAGGCATAGGGCAGGGGAGACGAAAAATGGACGATTATCAAGAAGAGTGGCTGGAATACCGCGCCTTTGAAACCGACCCGCTGGAGCCGGCCGACGACGCTACCGAGTTATAAGCGTCACGCGGTTTGCCGATGACTGCGGCGAAATTCGCCCGGGGTCTGGCCGTTCCAGCGCTTGAACGCGCGTTGAAAGGCTTCGGCGGATGCGAAGCCTAGCAAGTAGGCAATTTCACCGAACGCCAGTTCGGTGTCTCGGATGTAGGTCATGGCCAGGTCGCGACGGGTGTCGTTGAGGATTGCGCGGAACTGCGTACCTTCCTCGGCCAGTTTGCGACGCAAGGTCCAGGTGGGCAGCTTCAGGCGTGCGGCCACTTCTTCCAGGTCGGGCTCCCGGCCTCCATTGAGCAACGGCCCCAATAGCTGAGTGATGCGTTCACGCAGGCTACGGGTGCGCGTCAGTTGTTCCAGTTCCCGTTCACACAATTGCAGCAAGTGCCGCCAGGTGCTCGGGCAATGCTGTGGGTTGCGTTCGGCCAGGGTCGCCAAGCCAAGGCGTAACTGATTGTGCTCGGCGCCGAACTGAATCGGGCAGTCGCCCAGCACCGCATAGCGATCAAGGTATTCCGGTTGTACGAACTCGATGTCGATGCGCTCGGCACGCAAGGGCTGGGCGCTGAGGCTGGATAGTTGATGCAGCCAGCCGGCAATGATCGAGTCGACCACGAAGCGGTTGTAGGCGTTGTAGGGGCTGATGGAGTAGAAGCGCAGCCAGGCACCGCGCGGGTCTTCATGAAAACTTGACTGGCCGCGGTAGTTGGAACCGTACAGCGCTTCGAAACGAATCAGGCAGCGCGCCGCTTCGCGCACGGTGGGCGCCTGGGCGGCGGTGACGCCGGCGAGCCCGGCCTGGCTCAAGCGGCTGAGTTGCCCCATGCTCAAGCCTAGGGCCGGGTCGTCGGTCAGTTGGATCGCCGCGTGGCCGAGTCGCATGTAACGCGGGATCGACAGCCGCGCATTGGCTTCACTCAGACGCGCGGCGTCGAGGCCGTATTGTTCGAGCAAGGGCTGCGGATCGTGCCCTTGGCTGCGCACGGCGTCCGCCAGGCTATGGACGAAGCCGACCGACAAATCCCCGAGGCGCATCGGCAAGGGTTTCATGGTTTACAGCCAGAGGTTGAGCAGTCGCGCGCCGCGGCCATCTTCGTCGGCGTAGTGTTGGCCTTGGCTGCTGGCGAAACTCTGGCCGGCGCTGCTTTTGTCCCAGAACTGGCCGCGCAAAAACACACTGATGCCGGCGGTGGCCAGGCTGCTTGGCGGTTGGCCGATCAAGGTCAGACGATGCCAGGCCTGGCCTTCGCTGATTTCCCCGGCCTTGAGGCTGACCGAGCTCGGCGTGGTCAGGCCTTTATAACCGCGCCACGGTTTGTCCCACGAGCCTTGGCCGACCACATAGGCCGGCACGGCAATCAGTTGCGCACCTGCGGCGTTGAGTTTGCGATAGTTGTCCGGGTACCAACTGTCGCTACCGATCAGCACGCCCAGGCGCCCGGCCGGGGTGTCGACCACGCTCATGGCGCGCTCGGTGTTGGCGTGCAGCACACCGGTCTGATCGAACACCGGGTGCAATTGGCGTTGTGGCTGGCCGATCGGCGCACCGTCGCGGCCGAACACCAGGCTGCTGTTGTACAGCGCGCCATGCCCGACTTTCAGTTGGCCTTCGCGCACACTCGGCTCGGGCAGCACAATAGTGCCGGCCACCAGGGTCACGCCGAATTCCCTGGCCAGCCCACCGAACAACGCCTGGTATTGCTTGGCCATGCTTTTGGCCTTCATTCGCAGGTGCGCGTCGTCGAGGCGGTCGCTGCCCTTGGCGCTGAGGTAGGCGCGGGCGAACTGCACCGGGTTGCTGACCGCCAGCCAGTTCATCGCTTCCTTCAGCGTGCCGGCCTGGTACAACTCATCTTTTTCGCCGGTGACCATGAGCCAAGTGCCGATGTGTTCCGGCAGCACCACCAGGGTTTTGTCGTTCAGCAAGCCTTGCTCCCGGGCGCTTTGCAGGTACGCAGCGAGCTTACGGTGGAGGCGTTCGGGGCTTTGGTAGTCGGTGGGATACAGCTCAGGCTGAATACCCAGCAAGTTGCCGCGATCGGACGGTGTGCCCTGGTCGATCGCTAAATGGATGCGCAGGTCTGACAGGTAATGCCCGACCGGGCGGTCAGCCGCCCACATCGCGTAGGTTGTGAGAACGGCGATCAACGCCATGGAGCAGGTCAGGTACAGAAGTTTGCGCATGGGATTACGGAAAACGGCCGCGTACAGAATGTGCCGTCTAGGGTAGGGCCCATGGCTACGGTTGCCAAGGGCCGCTGCACATTTAGATCATTAACTTGTCAGTTTCGGTCATTGAGTGCCGAGGGTGCGGCTCTTAGTCTGTCGAGCATGACTGACGGAAGCCACAGAGTTTCCGCAATTTCCGTGATCGCTCGATGTGGAGTTACCGATGGCCGCCGCTCATTACCCGCACCTGTTGGCCCCGCTGGACCTGGGTTTTACCACTTTGCGCAACCGCACCCTGATGGGCTCGATGCACACCGGCCTGGAAGAAAAACCCGGTGGCTTCGAGCGCATGGCGGCGTATTTCGCCGAACGCGCCCGGGGCGGTGTTGGCCTGATGGTCACTGGCGGCATCGGCCCGAACGATGAAGGTGGCGTGTATTCCGGCGCGGCTAAGCTGACCACCGAAGAAGAAGCGCTCAAGCACCAGATCGTCACCCGCGCGGTGCATGAAGCGGGCGGCAAGATCTGCATGCAGATTCTCCACGCTGGCCGTTACGCCTACAGCCCCAAGCAAGTGGCGCCGAGCGCTATCCAGGCGCCGATCAATCCGTTCAAGCCGCGCGAGCTGGACGAAGAGGGCATCGAGAAGCAAATCAGCGATTTCGTCACGTGTTCGGTGCTGGCGCAGAAGGCTGAGTACGACGGCGTCGAAATCATGGGCTCGGAAGGTTATTTCATTAACCAGTTCCTCGCCGCGCATACCAACCATCGCACTGACCGGTGGGGCGGCAGCTACGAAAACCGCATGCGCTTGCCGGTGGAAATCGTCCGTCGGGTGCGCGAAGCGGTCGGCCCGAACTTCATCATCATTTTCCGGTTGTCGATGCTCGACCTGGTCGAAGGCGGCAGCAGTTGGGAAGAGATCGTGACCCTGGCCAAAGCCATCGAGCAGGCCGGCGCGACCATCATCAACACCGGCATTGGCTGGCACGAAGCGCGGATTCCGACCATCGCCACCAAGGTGCCGCGCGCTGCGTTCAGCAAAGTCACGGCCAAGCTGCGCGGTTCAGTGAGCATTCCGCTGATCACCACCAACCGCATCAACACCCCGGAAGTGGCCGAGCAGATCCTCGCCGAGGGCGATGCCGACATGGTCTCGATGGCGCGGCCGTTCCTCGCCGACCCGGACTTCGTCAACAAGGCCGCTGCCGGCCGTGGCGACGAAATCAACACCTGCATCGGCTGCAACCAGGCCTGCCTCGATCACACCTTCGGCGGCAAACTCACCACCTGTCTGGTCAACCCGCGGGCCTGCCATGAAACCGAGCTCAATTACCTGCCGGTGCAGCAGATCAAGAAAATCGCCGTGGTCGGCGCCGGCCCTGCCGGGTTGTCCGCCGCCACCGTCGCTGCCGAGCGCGGGCATCAGGTGACGCTGTTCGATTCCGCCAGTGAAATCGGCGGCCAGTTCAACATTGCCAAGCGTGTGCCGGGCAAAGAGGAGTTCTTCGAAACCCTGCGCTACTTCAACCGCAAATTGCAGACCACTAACGTCGAGTTGTGCCTGAACACTCGGGTGGATGTCGAGCAACTGCTGGCCGGCGGCTTTGACGAAATTATCCTCGCCACCGGCATCGCCCCGCGCACGCCGGCGATCCCCGGCGTGGACAACGCCAAGGTGCTGAGTTACCTGGACGTGATCCTTGAGCGCAAACCGGTGGGCAAGAAAGTCGCGGTGATCGGCGCCGGCGGGATTGGTTTCGACGTCTCCGAGTTTCTGGTGCACGAAGGGGTTGCCACCAGCCTCGACCGCGCGGCGTTCTGGAAAGAGTGGGGCATCGACACGCACCTGGAAGCACGGGGTGGCGTGGCGGGGATCAAGGCTGAACCGCATGCACCGGCGCGGGAAGTGTTCCTGTTGCAGCGCAAGGCTACCAAGGTCGGCGACGGCCTGGGCAAGACCACCGGCTGGATCCACCGCACCGGGCTGAAGAACAAACGCGTGCAGATGCTCAACAGCGTCGAGTACCTGAAGATCGATGACGACGGCTTGCACATCCGCATCGGCGAAACGGGCGAACCGCAGTTGCTGGCGGTGGACAACATCGTCATCTGCGCCGGTCAGGATCCGTTGCGTGAATTGCACGACGGTCTGGTCGCGGCGGGGCAGAATGTGCACCTGATCGGCGGCGCGGACGTCGCCGCCGAGCTCGACGCCAAACGCGCGATCAACCAGGGTTCGCGATTGGCCGCTGAACTGTAAGCGGCAGGTCCAGCGTGCCAGGCCCCCATCGATGGCAAGCCAGCTCCCACAGGTTTTGCGGTGTGCCGAGCTCTTATGATCGACACCGCCCCTGTGGCGAGGGAGCTTGCTCCCGCTCGGCTGCGCAGCAGACCCAAAAATCTCACAATCCATTCGATTCCTGAAAGCGCCGCACCAACCCTGTGGCAAGCCCAAAAGATAAAAAGCAGTCGCCACTGCTAACATGCCGGCTCTTTCCTCAAGAACCGGCCTCATGCTTTCTCCCCCCGCCGACTGGCTACCCCAAGCGCCGCTGCAACCCCTGCACCTGGACTGGCTCAACGCCGCCAACGTCCAAGTCGCGATCCTGCGCCTGGACCTGATCGATCCGCTGATCAGTGGCAACAAGTGGTTCAAGCTCACCGAATATCTCAAAGCCGCCGATACGGTAGGCGCCGAAGGGCTGATCAGCCTCGGCGGCGCACATTCCAATCACCTGCATGCCTTGGCGGCGGCCGGGAAACGCCTGGGGTTTGCCACGGTCGGGCTGGTGCGCGGTCATCCGCTCGACACGCCAACCGTGCGCGATCTACAAGCCTTCGGCATGCACTTGCACTGGCTGGGTTACGCCGGGTATCGCGCACGTAACCAACCGGGGTTCTGGACGCCATGGCAGGCGCGTTATCCCAACCTCTATCCGATACCGGAGGGCGGTGGCGGATTGCCGGGGGCGCAGGGCTGCCGGGCGTTGAAAGCGCTGGTCACCGATCAGTTGGCCAGCCTCGGTTGGGACGACTATCACGGCTGGTGGCTGGCGTGCGGCACCGGCACCACACTCGCGGGGCTGGTCCTGGCCGAGGAGGGCAGCCATCCGGTGTACGGCGCCCTGGCGGTGCCCGGTGACCATGGCGTCGCGCAGCAAGTGCAAACGATCGTCGGCGCCGGCAGCGGCTATGAACTGCTTGACGCCAGCCGCGGTGGTTTCGCCCAGATTGACCCGGCGCTGCTGGCGTTCATCGCCGAAGCTGAGCAAGCCACCGGCCTTGAGCTGGAACCGCTGTACACCGGCAAAGCGCTGCTCGCGCTCAAGCAACAGGTTGCCGGCGGACGATTCGCCCCAGGCACGCGGCTGATCTTCATTCATACCGGCGGCTTGCAAGGCCGGCGAGGGTTTCCCCAGGCATAAAAAAGCGCCGGTTCCTGCCAAGGAGTCGGCGCTTTTTTTATGGGCCTTTTGATTGATCAATTGGCCTGCGGCATTTCACCTCGCGCCAGTCGCTGATTGATGTCAGCGATCACCTGGGGCAAGTCACTGATGGTGTCGATCATGTAGTGCGGCCGCGAGCTTTCGAACAGGGCGTGGATGCGCTTGCGCTCGCTGCTCAGTTCCTCGCTGCTCAGGGCGCGATAACCCTCGTAGTCCAGGCCCAGGGCGTTGCCCGAGCAGATCAGCGCCACGGTCCACATGCCGGCGCGGCGACCTTCGAGGATGCCCGGCACGGTGTCGTCGATCTTCACGCACGCCGCCACGTCATCGATGCCCAGGGCGATCACATTGGCCAGCGCCTGGGCCGGCCATGGGCGGCCGTTCGGCACTTCGTCAGTGGCGACCACGTGGTCGGCGACATAACCATTAGTGGCGGCGAGTTCGACCACTTTGTCCATCACTTGCTTCGGGTAGCCGGAGCATGAACCGATTTTGATCCCTTGCTCACGCAGCCCGGCGATGGTCTCCAGCGCGCCGGGAATCAGCGCCGAGTGCTCGGCGATTTTCTCGATCTGCAATGGCATGAAACGCTGATAGATCGCCGTGACGTCGTCGTCGGTCGGGGTGCGGCCGAACGCCTTTCGGTATCGTTCGGCTACCTGCGGCAGGTCGCACAGAGTGCGGATGTGGTCCCACTTGCCCATGCCCATCGGGCCGCGGGCTTCGTCGATTGAGACCTGCACATCGAACTCGGCGAAGGCTTCGACGAAAATCTGCGTCGGTGCGAACGAGCCGAAATCGACCACGGTGCCAGCCCAGTCAAGGATGGCGGCTTGGAGTTGGGTGGGGTTCTGGTAGTTCATGGTCAGTAGAGTCCTGTGAATAAGCGCTGTTTAGTGTGGGAGCGAGCCTGCTCGCGAAGGCGTCTGTAAAGGCGATAGGGGCGGAGGCAGACGGATTGCTTTCGTCGGAAAACCGCCCAAAGCAATGCCGCTCCTATAAGCAGGGTGGTGTGGTTCAGATATTGACCACTTCCATCTCGCGCAACACCTCGCCAATCGCCGCCACCGCTGCCTTGATTTCCGGCGGGTTGACGTGGCCGATGCAGCCGACACGGAAGGTCTCGACCTGGGTCAATTTGCCGGGGTAGAGGATGAAACCCTTGGCCTTGACCCGTTCGTAGAACTCTTTGAACTGGTAGCGCGGGTCGTTCGGTGCGTGGAAGGTGACGATGATCGGTGCCTGGATCGCCTCTGGCAGGAAGCTGCGCAATCCAAGCCCGGCCATCTCGTCGAGCAGCGTCTGGCAGTTGTCGGCGTAGCGTTGGTGCCGCGCCGGCAGGCCGCCCTCTTCGTTGTATTGCAGCAAGGCTTCATGCAGCGCCGCGACCACGTGGGTGGGCGGGGTGAAACGCCATTGTCCGGTCTTGGCCATGTAGACGTGCTGGTCGTGCAGGTCCATCGCCAGCGAGTGCGAGTTGCCGGCGGCGGCGGCCAGGGATTCTTTGCGGGCAAACACGAAGCCCATGCCCGGCACGCCTTCCAGGCACTTGCCCGAGGCGGCGATCAAGGCATCGAACGGCACCTTCGCGGCGTCCACCGGCAGCGCCCCGAACGAACTCATGGCATCGATAATCAGCCGTTTGCCATGCCCGGCGATCACCTCGGCAATCTCCGGCAGCGGGTTAAGGATGCCCGTGCTGGTTTCACAGTGGATCAGCGCCACGTGGGTAATGCTCGCGTCGGCGCGCAGCAGGCGGTCGACGTCAGCCGCGGTGGTCGGTTCGTCTTCGGCGGTTTCGAAGGTGCTGAAGGAGCGACCGAGCACTTCGCAGATTTTCGCCAGGCGTTTGCCGTAGGCACCGTTGATCAGCACCAGGATTTTGCCGTCGCGGGGCACCAGAGTGCCGATTGCCGCTTCTACAGCGAAGGTGCCGCTGCCTTGCAAAGGCACGCAATCGTGGGTGGCGGTGCCGTTGATGATCGCCAGCAGTTGTTCTTTAAGACTGGCGGTCAGTTGGTTGAAGCGGTCATCCCACGAGCCCCAGTCGACCATCATCGCCTGGCGAGTGCGCGCCGACGTCGTCAGTGGGCCGGGGGTGAGCAGGATAGGTTCGGCGATACTCATTCACGTGTCCTCGCAATCGGTGGGATGAAGCTACGGGGCTTAAATTGCGTTTTGTGCAGTTATCAATCAAATTGTTTATTGTTATGCCAGCCATCAGTGAGGGTTATTCATGAACCTGTTCCAGCTGCGCGCCTTCGACGCCGTGGCCCGGGAGGGCAGCTTCACCCGCGCCGCCGAGCGCTTATTCATCAGCCAGCCGGCGGTTACCGGGCACATCAAGGCGTTGGAAGAGCGCTACCAGATCACCTTGCTGCGGCGCACCGCGCGGCGGGTCGAGCTGACGGAAGAGGGCACCAAACTGGCGGCGATCACCCGGGCGATGTTCAGCCTGGCGGACGAGGCGCAAGTGATGCTCGAAGCCAATCGGCAACTGTTGACCGGACGCCTGGAGGTGGCGGCGGACGGCCCGCACATGGTCATGCCGATGCTTGCCAGCCTGCGTGCGCGTTATCCGGGGATCACCGTCAACCTGCGGCTGGGCAATGCTCAGGAAACCTTGGCGGCACTGGTATCGGAACATGCCGACGTGGCGGTGCTGACTGAGGTCGAACCCCGCAAGGGCTTGCACTTGCAGGCCTTGAACGAGTCACGGATTTGCGCGCTGGTGCCGGCCGGGCATGCGTGGGCGACCTTGGCCGAGGGCGTGGCGATCGAGCAACTGGACCAGGTGATCATGGTGTTGCGCGAGCCGAGTTCGATCACCCGTCGCACCTTCGATGAAGCGTGCGCGGCGGCGTTGATTCATCCGCGGGTGCTACTGGAACTGGACAGCCGCGAGGCGGTGACTGAAGCGGTGGCGGCGCAGTTGGGGGTGGGCGTGGTGTCGTCGGTGGAAGTCAGCCACGACCCGCGCGTGGTGGCCGTGCCGATCAACGGCGACGGGCTGGTCAACCGGCACATGATTGGCTGCATGGAACGGCGGCGGGAGTTGCGCTTGATTCGGGCGTTCCTGGAGCTGGCGCCGACCTGAGTGTTGCACCTCCGCGGCTCTGCTTTTGATCTTGATCCAGATCTTGGCGGCGAGGCCCATTGCACAGCGGATCCGGATCAGGCCAGGCTTTCGCGCACCATCTCCAGAAAAGTCGCTACCACCCGCCGTGAACTCTGTTCGCGCAGGCACACCAGGGTTTCGGTCAGGCGCCGGGTGCAGTCGGTGATCGGCAAGGCGCACACCCGTGAATCGGCGCCGAATTCGGCGGCGGACACGACGCCCACGCCAATTCCGACCACCACGGCTTCGCGCGCAGCTTCCCGGCCTTCGACCTGGATCGCCGGGCGAATACGGAACCCGGCGCGGGCCATTTCTTCTTCGAGGGTCTGGCGGGTCACCGAGCCCACCTCGCGCAACACCAGCGGCGTGTCGTCGAGGTCGGCCAGGCAAATCGATTCGCGGTCGGCCCACGGATGCTGGCGCGACACGAACGCCACCATCGGGTCATCGCGCAACGGCACGCTGAGCAGGCGTTCGTCGTTGACGTCACGGCCCAGCAGCGCCAGGTCGGCCTGGTAATTGAACAGACGGAACAGCGATTCATCCGTGTTGCCGGTTTCGATCTTTACGCTAATGCCCGGGTAGCGCTCGCAGAACCGAGCGATCTGCGGCAACACGTGCACCGGCGCATCCACCGCCAGAATCAGGCTGCCGGTCTGCAAGGCGCGCGAGTCGTGCAGCAGCTCTTGGGCCTCGGCTTCAATCACGAACAAACGCTGGGTGATACTCAACAGTCGCTCGCCCAGATCAGTCAGGCGCACCGACCGTTTGTTGCGATGGAACAGCAATACGCCGAAGCGCTCTTCGAGCTTGCGGACCTGATCGGAAATCGCCGGTTGCGTGAGAAACAATCGTTCGGCGGCTTTGGTGAAGCTGCCGTGGACTGCCACCGCGTGAAACGCCTTGAGCTGCGCGTGAGAGACCGACATCGCCATTCCTCTTACAAGCTGAGCTTATATTGGAAATACGATAAATCGATTTCACTTATTTATCAGCAGTTGTTTTGATCGGCCCCAGCCCCGCTGACTGCTCGACCGAGCAGCGACGAAGGCCATGAGCCCTTCACTGCAGGACTCATCTGACCGCTGGCGCCCAAGGACTGGGAGCCTTCGCAGTGCTCAACAATAAAAAGACAGGCGTTTTTCTTTCAGATTTCTGCCGGCACACTCACACCCTGAGGTCAGAACTACCATGAATCAGTCCATCGGCACCATCAAGCGTTGGCGCGTGCAGATCTTCGCGATCACCTGGCTCGCCTACGCCGCTTTTTACTTCACCCGCAAAGCATTCTCGGTGGCCAAACTCGGCATCGCCGAAGACCCGGATTTCACCCTCGACAAAATGGCCATGGCCAACCTCGATGCCATCTACCTGGCGGCCTACGCCATTGGCCAGTTCGGCTGGGGCATGCTGGCCGATCGCTTCGGCCCGCGAGTGGTAGTGCTGGGCGGCTTGCTGATTTCCGCTGCGGCGGCACTGGTGATGGGCAGCTTTGCGACCTTGCCGATCTTCGCCACTTGCATGCTGATCCAAGGCCTGGCGCAGTCCACCGGGTGGTCGGGGTTGTGCAAGAACATCGGCAGTTTCTTTCCCGCTGAACAACGCGGGCGGGTGCTCGGGCTATGGAGTTCCTGCTACGCCTTCGGCGGCCTGGTGGCCTCGCCCTTCGCCGGCTGGTGGGCCTATACGCTGATCGGCACCTGGCACGCGGCATTCATTTCCAGCGCGGCGGTGGTGGCACTGGTGGCGCTGCTGTTCTTTATTTTCCAGCGCAATAAACCGGAAGACGTCGGCCTGCCCGCCGTCGAGCCAGAACCCGAACTAACCGCCGAACAAGCCCACGCGCAAAGCAAGATCAGCATCTGGGAACCGCTGCGGGAGATCCTGCGCAACCGCACGGTGCTGACCCTCGGCCTGGCTTACTTTCTGTTGAAACCGGCGCGCTACGCGATTCTGTTGTGGGGGCCGGTAATCGTCTTCGAGCAGATGCCGTCGGTGGGCAAGGTCGGCGCCGCGATTGTGCCGACCGCGTTCGAACTGGCCGGGTTGCTGGGGCCGATCATGATCGGCCTGGCTTCGGACAAACTGTTCGGCGCTCGCCGCATGCCCGCGTGCGTGCTGAGCCTGCTGGCGTTGACCGTGACCCTCGCGCTGTTCATGGCTGCATTGCAGAGCGGCAGTGTGATGCTGGTGGTGGCCTTGCTGTTTGTCATGGGCCTGACCCTGTACGGCCCGGACTCAATGATCAGTGGCGCGGCGGCGATCGATTTCGGCACCGCCAAGGCCGGCGCCACCGCCGCGGGTTTCGTCAACGGCTGCGGCTCGGTCGGGGCGATTCTCGGAGGTTTGCTGCCAGGTTATTTCGACACGGTGACGGTGTTCATCGTCTTCGCTGGCTGCGCGCTGTTCTCGGCGCTGGTGCTGATCCCTCACTGGAACAGCCGTCCTGCGGCTTTGCAGGCAGAACAGGCTGATGTGCCCAACCGAGCCCTGGCGATCAAACCGCTGCGGACCTGATTCACACGCAAGGAAACCAACGATGAGACCTTTCTGGCTGGAACAGGCGCTGGCGGCACAACCCTGCCCGCCGAGCGCGCCGCTGAGCGGCGACACCCGCGCTGACGTCTGCATTGTCGGCGGCGGTTACACCGGGTTGTGGACGGCAATTCTGCTCAAGGAGCAAAACCCCGAACTCGACGTGGTGCTGATCGAAGCCGACATCTGCGGCGCCGGTGCCAGTGGCCGCAACGGCGGCTGTGCGCTGTCCTGGTCGGCGAAGTTTTTCACCCTTGAGCGTTTGTTCGGTATCGAGGAAGCGCTGCGGCTGGTGAAGGAGTCGGAGCGCAGCATCTACGAGATCGGTGCCTTCTGCGAGCAGTACGGCGTCGATGCCGATTACCGCCTCGACGGCACGCTGTACACCGCCACCAATCGGGCGCAGTGCGGTGCCACCGACGGTGTGATTGCCGCGCTGGAACGGCACGGCATCAACTCGTTCAGCAAGCGGCCGCTGGCGGATGTACAGCGTATGGCCGGTTCTGAACGACACCTGGAAGGCTGGTTTTCCCCAGCGGCCGCCAGTGTGCAGCCTGGCAAACTGGTGCGCGGCCTGCGTCGGGTGGCCTTGCAACTGGGGGTGCGGATTCACGAAAACACCGCCATGACCGGTCTGGAGGAAGGCCTGCCGGCCGGCATCCAGACCGCCTCTGGCACGGTGCGCGCTGATCGTGTGGTGCTGGCGATGAACGCCTGGATGGCGCGCGCGTTCCCGCAGTTCGAGCGCAGTGTAGCGATCGTCTCCAGCGACATGCTGATCACTGAACCGCGCCCGGACCTGCTCCGGCAGATAGGTTTGACCAGCGGCGTGACGGTGCTCGACTCGCGGATTTTCGTGCACTACTACCACAACACCCCGGACGGACGGCTGATGCTTGGCAAGGGCGGCAACACCTTTGCCTACGGCGGGCGGATGTTACCGGTGTTCGATCAGCCCTCGCCGTATGTGGGGCTGTTGCGCCGCAGCCTCGATCAGTTTTTTCCCGCGTTCGCCGAGGCCCGGGTCGAGGCCACGTGGAACGGGCCGTCCGATCGCTCGGTCACGGGCTTACCGTTCTTCGGCCAGATGAGCGCCAGCGGCAACGTGTTCTACGGTTTCGGTTATTCGGGCAGCGGCGTCGGCCCGTGCCACATGGGCGGGCAGATTCTCGCGTCACTGGTACAGGGCCTGGACAACCCCTGGACCCGCTCGCCACTGGTCAGCGGCCCGTTGGGACATTTCCCGCCGGAGCCGATTCGCTACCTCGGCTCGCTGATGGTGCGCAACGCGATCCGCCGCAAGGAGCGCGCCGAAGACCACGGGCGCCGGCCCCGGCACCTGGATGTGCGTCTGGCGAAATTCGCCGCCGCTGCCGGCAAGGCTGACAAGGGGTAGGGCGCAGGTTCACAGGTTGATGTCCGGGTCGTGCAGCAACCAGTCGAACAGCAAGCGCGTGTCGATCGGGGCCGGGCGCGTCGGCGGGCTGTCGCGTTGGGGGTCGAGCAGGCCGCAGATCAACGGGCGGTCCGGGTCGTGGTCGAGGAAACTCACCAGCACTTCACTGCCGGCCAGTGGCAGTCGGTTTGCGAAGGCCTGGGCCACCGTCAGGGCCATCGGCAGCCAGAGATCGGTGTCTTCGGCATCGGGGTCGTCGGGCCACAAGCACACCGGCAGGCGACCCTGCCGATCAAGCACTGCGGGCTGCCCGTCGACGCCCCACACGCGGGCGCGCTGATAACCGGGAATGCTCGGGCGCGGCTGTTTCAGAGGCGGTCGGAACGGCGTCGACCAGAGGATCGCGGTGAACTGATTGCGGTAGACCGATGTGGTCGAGGTCTGCTGGAACTGATGCTGGGTTTCGATCAACAGCCATTGGTCATTGAATCGGGCGAGCGGGTGCTGCTCGACTTGCACGATACGGCTGCTCAGCAGCTCGCAGCGGGTGCTGTGGCCGCAGACTCGAGATTGCCCGGCGCGCAAGCGTTCCAGGTGGCGGCGACTGCGTTGGCGCAGGTGATCCTGGGTGTCGCGCAAGATGCTCGGGCGGGCGTCGCTGAGTCGTTGATTGGCCGCGTGCTCGTCGTCCTGAAACGGCGCGGGGTCGTGGCAGAACGGCGGTAACCGGTCGAGCGGCTGGCCGTAACGCTGATACAACGCCCAGATCACCGGACCGGTTTGAGGCTGCGCGGTGCCGCAATGGAAGGGCGTCGTCAGCGGTTGCGGATCGAAGTTCAAGGCGTCGTCGGCCAGCACCAGCACATGGCCGTCTGGCCGATGACTGAAGTGGTAGTGAATGCCTTCTTCCTCGCACAAACGCTGCAACAGCTGTAGGTCGCTTTCCTCGTACTGAATGCAGAACGGTCGCAGCGGGTAGCGAGCCTCGTCCAGTTCGATGCGGTAATGGTCTTCGCTCAGGCCGTTGGTTTCGAGCAAATGCTGCAGGATCTGCGGCACCGTCATCGCACTCAACGCCCGGCGTTTGCGCGGAGTGTGCAGTTGCTGCAGGCGCGGCATCAGCACCAGGTGACAGACCTGCTGGCGCGGATGCCGGTATTCCAGGCTGACGCTGGCGAGCAGGCCATGGATGCCGTGGTGTTCGCCGAGGCGCAGGTAGGCTTCGCTGTGCAGCAATGCGTCGATATCCAGTGCAGGCCCGATCAATTGGATCTCGAAACGGTAGACCTGGTTGAGGCCTTCGCCGCCCTTGAAGCGAGTCACCGGCCACTGCTCACCGGTCGCTGCGAGGTGCAGGGTGAACGGACTTTCCTTGTCGTTGCGCATCGATCTCTATCCAGCAGGAATTCACACGGGCGCAGAGGGTACGAAATCGAGGTGTCTGGTGGGCCATGCAAATCGAATTTTCAGAATCGCCCTACATGCTTGGGTGAGGTTGTCCATCGTCTGCGGCACTTTTTGGTCGATTGCCAACTTTAGGCCGTATAAACTTCGGCAAAGCGTCGGCCAATCGATGTATCGACGCGTCTGACAAGAGAGTGAGTAATGGGCGCACAGTGGAAGGTTAAACACAAAGAGGCGGCGTCGAACGCCAAGGGCAAGATCTTCGGCAAACTGGTGAAGGAAATCACCATCGCTGCGCGCAACGGCGCCGACACCGCCACCAACGCGCACTTGCGCCTGGTGGTCGAGCAAGCCAAAAAGGCTTCGATGCCCAAGGAAACCCTGGAGCGCGCGATCAAGAAAGGCTCGGGCCAACTGGGCGAGACCGTGCAATACCACCGCGTGACCTACGAAGGTTTCGCCCCGCATCAGGTGCCGCTGATCGTCGAGTGCGTCACCGACAACATCAACCGTACCGTGGCGGAAATCCGCGTGGCGTTCCGTAAGGGCCAATTGGGCGCGTCCGGCTCGGTGGCGTGGGACTTTAACCACGTGGGTTTGATCGAAGCATCCCCGGACAGCCCCGACGCCGACCCGGAAATGGCCGCAATCGAAGCCGGCGCCCAGGATTTCGAGCCGGGCGATGAAGAGGGTACGACCCTGTTCATCACCGAAACCGCCGATCTGGACGCGGTGCAGAAGGCTTTGCCGGAGCAGGGGTTTACGGTGTTGTCGGCCAAGTTGGGTTATCAGCCGAAGAACCCGGTGAGTGGGTTGAGTGATGAGCAGATGGCGGAGGTCGAGGCCTTTTTGGAAGGGCTCGATAATCATGATGATGTGCAGGATATGTTTGTGGGGTTGGCGGGCTGATCGTTGATCGTTCCCACGTTTTTGCGTGGGAATGCAGTTGGGGCGTTTTGCGCTTGGGTGTATATCCGTTGCTGCGGTAATGGC
>NZ_JAVLSB010000055.1:0-93400 GCF_031583775.1 Pseudomonas rhizozeae | reverse complement strand
ACCCCTGTGGGAGCTGCGGTGCGACGATTCGACTTGCCAGCGATGACGACCTGCCAGCCAATCCATCACCATCAGATACACCTCCACCCCCTGTGGCGAGGGAGCAAGCTCCCTCGCCACAGAATTATCTGGCAGATGTTCCCAATTCAAAGGTGGGAGCTGCGGTGCGACGATTCGACTTGCCAGCGATGAGGCCAGTCCAGGCAATGAAGTTCCAGCGGCTTGTCTACGCCAACACGGCAACCGCTTTGATTTGCGCCCAAAGCAATTGCCCCGGATGGATGTTGAGCTGGTCGCGGGAGTAGCGAGTAATGCGCGCGAGCAGGGGTGTGCCGCCGGCGTCTAGCTTGATGAGTACGTGGGCGGTGTTGTCGGCGGGCATTTCGCTGATGACGGTGACCGGCAGGCGATTGAGGATGCTGCTGTGTTCCGAAGCTTGTTGGCTGAGGCTGACGTCCCGTGCCTGGACTTTGCAGCGCAGGGCGTGGCCGATGGCGAGTGGCGAATGGGCCACGCGCATGCTCAAGGCGCCCGTGGTGGCGGAGGCGCCGGGCAATTCCAAGGTCAGCAATTGGTAGCTTGCATCGTAGTCACTGACGCGGCCTTCAATCACCACCCCGGCGTCATCACCTAGCGCCAACGGCAGGTCGAGGCGCGCCAGGGTTTCGCCGATCGGGCCGCTGGCCAGTGCCTGACCGTCGCTGAGCAGAACGATGTGATCGGCCAATCGTGCCACTTCATCCTGGGAATGGCTGACGTACAACACCGGGATGTCGAGTTCGTCGTGCAAGCGCTGCAGGTATGGCAGGATTTCGTTCTTGCGCTGGCTGTCGAGCGCCGCCAGCGGTTCGTCCATTAGCAGCAGGCGCGGGCTGGTGAGCAGGGCGCGGGCGATGCCGATGCGCTGGCGCTCGCCGCCGGACAGGTTGTGCGGATGGCGCTCCAGCAGATGGCCAATGCCGAGCAGCTCGGTGGCGTGGGCCATGTCCACGCGCCGCTGGGGCTTGGCGATGCGCTTGAGGCCAAATTGCAGGTTGGCCAGCACCGACAAGTGCGGAAACAGGCTGGCTTCCTGAAACACGTAACCGAGCGCCCGTTTATGCGGCGGCACGAACAGTTTTTGCTGGCTGTCCTGCCATACCTCGTTGTTGACCTTGATAAAACCCTGCTCGGCTTTTTCCAGCCCGGCGATGCAGCGCAAGCAGGTGGTCTTGCCTGAACCCGAGTGGCCGTAGAGCGCGGTAACGCCGCGACCTGGCAAGTGCAGGTCAACGTCCAGCGCGAACCCGGAATACTGCAACTTCAAACGCACATCAATCATCAATCAGCTCCAGCCCGCTTTGGTTTTACGGCTGGAGTACAGCGCCAGCAACACCAGGAACGAAAACACCAGCATCGCCCCGGCAAGCCAATGCGCCTGGGCGTATTCCATGGCTTCGACGTGGTCGTAGATCTGCACCGAAACCACCCGGGTCTTGTCGGGAATATTGCCGCCGATCATCAGCACCACGCCGAACTCACCGACGGTATGGGCGAAGCCAAGGATGGCGGCAGTGATAAAGCCGGGGCGGGCGAGGGGCAGGATCACGCTGAAAAAGGTGTCCCAAGGATTGGCCCGCAAGGTCGCGGCGACTTCCAGAGGGCGGGTGCCAATCGCGGTAAAGGCGTTTTGCAGCGGCTGGACCACGAACGGCATCGAGTAAATCACTGAGCCGATCACCAGCCCGGCAAAACTGAAAGTCAGGGTGCCCAGGCCGAGGGACTGGGTAAATTGCCCGAAGAAGCCATTCGGCCCCAGGGCCAGTAACAGGTAGAAGCCGATCACGGTGGGCGGCAACACCAGGGGCAGGGCGACAATCGCGCCGATGGGGCCGCGCCACCAGGAGCGGGTGCGCGACAGCCACAACGCAATCGGGGTGCCGATAACCAGGAGGATGGCCGTGGTCAGTGACGCCAGTTTCAGGGTCAGCCAAATGGCGGAAAAATCGGCACTCGATAGCGGCATTTAGAGTTGATAACCGTAGGACTTGATGATGGCGGCGGCTTTCGGCCCTTTCAGGTACTCGACCAGCGCCTTGGCGGCGGCGTTGTCCTTGCCCTTGGTGAGGATCACGGCGTCCTGCTTGATCGGCTCATGCAACTCGGCCGGGACGATCCACGCCGAGCCGCTGGTGACTTTGCCGTCCTTGTAGATCTGCGACAAGGCAACGAAACCCAGCTCGGCATTGCCGGTGGAGACGAACTGGAAAGCCTGAGTGATGTTCTGGCCGGTCACCAGTTTGTCTTTGACCTTGTCAGTCAGGTTGAGCTTGCCCAGCACCTGGGTGGCCGCCAGGCCATAAGGTGCGGTTTTCGGATCGGCAATCGACAGGTGCTGGTAGGCGTTGTCGCTCAGCACTTTGCCCTTGGCGTCGACATAACCGTCCTTGGCCGACCACAGCGCCAGAGTGCCGATGGCGTAGGTGAAGCGCGAGCCCTTGACTGTGTCGCCTTCTTTTTCGAGCTTCAGCGGCGTGGTGTCATCGGCGGAAAGGAAAACCTCAAACGGCGCGCCATTTTTGATTTGCGTGTAGAACTGGCCGGTAGCGCCAAACGAAGCAACGAGTTTATGGCCGGTGTCCTTTTCGAATTCAGCGGCAATGGCCTGGACCGGCGCGGTGAAGTTGGCGGCCACGGCAACCTGGACGTCATCGGCGTGGGCAGCACTGAAGGCAAGCGCCGCAAAAAGGGCGACACCGCTGGTGATGAATTTCATTCAAAGCTCCGTTTCAGGCAAGACAGTGGGCAGTTGTTGTTTGGAATCGATTTCGTCGTGCGGTGGTGGAAGCGCTATGTACGGAAATATATAGCGAAATGCCTTTAAGCGGAACTCACTAACGGGTCATTTTTGTGACTTCTTCTAAGCCTGCCCGGAGCCGTTAACGTCGATGGAAACCACCGCCGCCACCGAACGAGTGATTCATCACTCGCGAAGAGGTGTGGAAGTCGTTCAAGCGCTGATTACCAAAATTCCGCGCCGCCGATTCACGATCCAGATTCTGCAGCTGTGCCGACGCATTGGCGCGGGTGGCGCCGCCCTTGACCATGGATTGCCAGCCGTTGTCGGTCTTGCGGTAGACATTGCCGTCGTGCCCGACGTAGACGTTGCCGCCAACCTGTGCCGCCCCGCCGTTGCGTCCCCGAACGCCACCGAATTGCGTGGTGTTGCCGGTGTTAGGGTTGTACACGGCACCGCGGTTGGCGCTGACTTGCGTGCCATTGCGCACATTGCCCGCCGTGACCCGTCCGCCAGCGATAGCGCCGCCCTCAGGGCCGACAATCGAGCCGCTGTGGCCGGCGGCATAGCGTCCGGTAAACACATTGCCGACCGCGCCGCGTTGGCCGGCCGCCGCCACGCCGGTGCGCGAGTTGTAGGCGTTGCCCACCTGGCCGGCCCAGCGATTGCCGGTCCAGGCGTTATAGCCCGCGCCGTAACGGCTAACCGAGGCGCGATCGCCCCATTGGCGGTAGATGTTGCCGGTGGTCCCGGCCCAGCCGCCCGGTCCCCAGGCCACAGCGCCACCGTGATAACCGTAGGCGGCGCCACCCCACGCCAGCGGCGCCGGGTAGAGGTGCGGCCCCCAGGCGTAACCCCAGCCGTAATTGCCCCACCACGGATAAGCGCCCCAGCCCCAGCCCATGGCGACCGTGCTTCCGCCCCAACTCCAGCCGAAGCCAAAACCGAAGGTCCAGCCGGTCCACGGTGTGTAGCGAATCGCAACACCGAAACCATAAGTCACCGGCGGCCCGTACCACACGTTACCCACCCACGGCGTGTACGGATAACCGGTACCGTAGACCACCACGCCACTGTTCGGGTCGAAGGTCGAGCCTTGATAGCCCGGCGTATAACCGACCACCACCGTGTCGCCGCTGACTTCATAGACTTTGACGTAGGTGAGGTAGTGCATCGGTGAGCTGGGCGGAATCGAATAGATCACCGCTGGCACTGAACTGGCCACTGCCCATGGCCCTTGTACCGCCGTCGCGCTGAACCAGATGCCGTTTTCCACCGCGTACCAGTGACTGCTGTCGAGCATGATGATCGGCGTCGAACTGTTGACCACATATTGCAGCGATGTGCCGCCGATGGCGTTGAGCTGCGGTTCGCCGTCGAACTGCGGCGCGGTCATCTTCACTGCACTTTTCTTGATCGCCGAGGTTTGCGGGATGGTCGCGGCAATCGCCGCTTCCCTGGCCTGGGGCGTGCCCGCCACCGAGGCCTTGACGTTCTCTTTGGGGCTGTCGTCAGGGATGTTGGTGAAGTCCGCCGGGAGTTTATCGGCCGGGGTGAAAGTCCACGGGCCGTTCATGTCGCTGGCGCGGAACCAGCGCCCGGAAATCAGCACGTAACTGTTCTGGTCGCCGATCTGCTTGAAGATATGCCCGGTGGTATTGCTGACATAAAGCAACTGGGTGCCCTGGATCGGTTGCCATTGCGCCGGGCCGTCGGTGACCAGCAGTTCGTTGGGCGCGGTGGCGATGTAAATCTTCGGTACTGGTGGCTTAGCCAGGGTCGGGATTTTGTCTTTGGGGTCGCTTTGGCCAGTCAGGAGATCCACCTGACGACTTTGAATTGCGGCTTTCCTGGCTTTTTCAAGATCGGCGCCGGGGGAGGGCAGCGGGGCATAACTGCCATTCAATCCGTCGGCGACCATCCAGCCGTCGAACACATGTAGGTAGTGTTTGCCTTGGGCATCCTTGAGCAGCAATGGCCGGGTATTGATCACTCGCTGCAGTGACGTTCCATCGACCGGGCGATAGGCCGGCTCGCCGTCGATGTACACGAGCATCGCCGGTACCTCGGAATTGATGATGGCCGGCGGGGTGTTGTCGATGGGCGCGCTGTCGGCCTTCTGTTCGGCGGCCAGTACGCCGACCGCCGCTTCCAGTTGATCGAGGGCGATGGTTTTCTTGCGTCCCGCAGCGTCTTTTTGCAGGGCCGCGACCCAGGCCTTGGACTCGCTGGCGCTGGACGGAAAATCGGCTTTGATAAGGGTGTACTGATCCAGTGCGACCCAGCGCGTGGCTTTGTCGACCAGGGTGTGCGCACTGAATTGCACAATGCCGTAGGTGGATTTGCCGTCCTTGCCGGTGGCTTCAACGGCCGCCCGTGCGATCAGGGTGTAGCCGTCCCAATTGTCGAGTTGCGGCTGGTAAATGGTCAGTTCGGTGGTGCCGCTGGTCAGCACCTGGGGCCAGCTCGGGCTGACGGTCGGCGGTTGGTCGGCGGCGGACTCTGGCGCTGCATGGGCTACCGGCACGCTGGCAAGCAACAGTGTGCAAAGTAGCGACCAACAGAGGGCAGGTAAGCGGTGGCGGGTCATTGTCAGCTCCTTCGACAACCGAGTATTGCTCGGTCAAAAAAGCATAGCCGCGCACTTCGCTGGCGCCTGTGAATTTAATGAATTAGCGTTTAGTCGGGGTAGGGCGGAGCGAACCGGTGTGGTATTTCATGGGCACGACCTTTCCATTAAACCCATTCGGAGACCGTGATGTTCAAAGGCATATACATCGAGAAAGACGACCAGGGTTACCGCGCCGATCTGCGTGATCTCAGCGAAGAACAACTGCCCGAAGGCGACGTCACCGTGCGTGTGGCGTACAGCACCCTGAATTTCAAGGACGGTCTGGCGATCACCGGCAGCAGCCCGGTGGTGCGAAAATTCCCCATGGTGCCGGGGATTGATCTGGCGGGTACGGTCGAATCCAGCAGCCATGCGGACTACAAGGAAGGCGACGCTGTCCTACTGAACGGATGGGGCGTCGGCGAGGGACATTGGGGCGGCCTGGCGCAAAAAGCGCGGCTCAAGGGTGACTGGTTGATCCCGTTGCCAAAGGCATTCACTGCCGCTCAAGCGATGGCCATCGGCACCGCCGGTTACACGGCGATGCTGTGCATCCTGGCGCTGGAGCACAACGGCGTGACGCCGGAGCAGGGCGAAATCCTGGTGACCGGCGCAAACGGTGGCGTTGGCAGCTTCGCCATCGCTCTGCTGAGTAAACTTGGCTACACGGTCGTGGCCTCGACTGGCCGCACCTCTGAACACGAATACCTCAAACGCCTGGGTGCCAGCGAGATCATTGATCGTGCCGATCTGTCGGCGCCAGGCAAGCCGCTGGCCAAGGAGCGTTGGGCAGCAGTGATCGATTCGGTGGGCAGCCACACCTTGGCCAACGCCTGTGCCAGCACCCAGGCCAATGGCACTGTGGCCGCTTGCGGTCTGGCCCAGGGCATGGACTTTCCGGCGTCGGTCGCGCCGTTCATTCTGCGGGGCGTGACCTTGGCCGGGATCAACAGCGTGACGCAACCCAAAGCTAAACGAGTAGAGGCTTGGGATCGTTTGGCAACGGACCTGGATTTCGCCTTGCTGCCGCTGATCAGCCACGAAATCGGCCTCAGCGAAGCCATCGACGCGGCACCGCAGCTGCTGGCCGGGCAGTTGCGCGGTCGAGTGGTGGTCGACGTCAACCGCTGAGTTCAGCGCACCTGTTCGCGTTCGAGCAGTTGCCGTTTGCGCTCAACGCCCCAGCGATAGCCCGACAGGTTGCCGTCGCTGCGCACCACGCGGTGACAGGGGATCGCCACCGCCAGGCTATTCGCCCCGCAAGCCTGGGCCACGGCGCGCACGGCTTTGGGTTGGCCGATGCGCTGGGCGATCTCGGCATAGCTGGCGGTGCTGCCCAGGGGGATTTCCCGCAGTGCCTGCCAGACCCGCTCTTGAAACGCGGTGCCGCGCACGTCCAGCGGCAAATCAAGGCCCAGCGCCGGTGCTTCGACAAACCCAACCACTTGCGCGATCAATTGCTCGAACTGCTGGTCCGCGCCGATCAGGTTGGCGCGACGAAACTGGTCCTGCAGATCACGCACCAGTTGATCCGGGTCGTCCCCCAACAAAATCGCGCACACGCCGCGATCGCTCTGCGCTACCAGAATCGCGCCGAGTGAGCATTGGCCTACCGCAAAACGAATGTCGATATTGGCGCCGCCGGCCCGGAAGCGAGTGGGCGTCATGCCCAGCAGGTGATCGGCGGATTCATAAAAGCGGCTGTTGGAGTTGAAACCGGCGTCGTACAGCGCGTCGGTGACTGAGGGGCTGTCCATCAGGCTTTGACGCACGCGCCGCGAACGGTGGGCGGTGGCGTAACCCTTGGGCGTCAGGCCGGTGACTGCTTTGAATACGCGATGAAAATGAAAGGTGCTCAGGCCAGCGGCTTCGGCCAGGGCGGCGAGGCTGGGCAGGTGTTCGGCAGTTTCGATCTGCCGGCAGGCGGCTGCGACAATAGAGGCGTGCTGCGCGGCGGACTTGGTCTGGTCCGAGGTGGCGCGTTTGCTCGGCCGATACCCGGCGGCTTCGGCTTGCTCGGCGGTGTCGAAGAACACCACGTTCTGCGGATTCGGCCGGCGGGCCAAGCTGCTGGGGCGGCAGTAGACGCCGGTGGTTTTCACCGCGTAGACGAATTGCCCGTCGGCCCGTGGATCGCGAGCCAGCACAGCAGCCCAGCGGAGGTCTTTTTCTGATGGGGTGGTCATGATGCGCTGCCCTTGGACGAGTTCAGGCCAGCGTAATCACGCGGGTGATATGCCGCACTCCCGCTCTTGCGGTCAAACTCGAAAGTGCTCATCCGGCCTTGCGCAAGGTGAAATTGATCCGCCGGCTGCCGAGGCGCGGATGCTCGCCGTCCTTGAGCGGCAGCACACCGTGGTAGCGCAGACGGTCGACACCGCCCCAGACCACCACATCGCCATGGGCCAGCGGTATCCGTTGCGATTTGTCGCTACGCTCGTGGCCGCCGAACAGGAACACCGCCGGCAGCCCGAGGGACACCGAGACAATGGGCGCGTCGTAGTCCTGCTCGTTTTTATCCTGGTGCAAAGACATCTTCGCACCCGGCAGGTATTGGTTGATCAGGCAGGAATCCGGCAGGAAGTCGCTGAATCCGGCTTCCTGTGCGGCCGCTTGCGCCAGCTCAAGAAAAGACCCCGGCAGCTCGGGCCAGGGCTCGCCGTTTTGCGGATCGAGTCGGGTGTAGCGATAACCGTGGCGATCAGTGGTCCAGCCCAGCGTGCCGCAGCTGCTGAGGGCCACTGACATGGTGAAACCGCCAGGGGTAGTCATTTGCCGGAAAGGTGCGGCGAGCAGCACGGTTCGCAGTGCCGGTAACAAACGGTCAATCCAGGGCAGGGCGAAGCCGCGCAAGACGTAGGATTGTTCGCCGATCTGTTCACTGCGGCCCGGTTGATCGGGCTCGAAGTCGGCAAACAGATCGAGAGTGCTCGGCGGCATGATGGACGGCGCCTCGTGTCAATGCTGCGAATTACAGGGCTTTGCTGACCTTGATGTCGTCGATCACATCATCGGTCGCACCGTGCAGGGCTTCCAGCGCAGCCTTGGCTTCTTGCTCGGTGCCCTGTTCGAGTTGCGCGAACTCGAAACGACGTTCGCCGTTGAGGGTGTATTTGATCACGTACTTGGTTGTTTGAGCCACGGTGAACCTCTTGTGCCGTCGTGCCGGTGTCAGCTGAGTTTCGAGCTGGAGCGGCGGATGATCTTGATCGAGTGGGTCAGGGTCGGTTTGCGGGTGACGCTGATGGCCTTGCGGGTGATCATGTCGATGGTGATGTTCCAGAACCCGGTACTGGGTGCGGTGATGCGCGCCGGAAAGGTGTCGAACGCGCCGCCGTGGTAGGTGTGACGACCGCCATTCTTGAAGCTGCGGAAGTTGGCGTCGTTCATCAGGCGGATATTGCACATCTGCGAGCACTGGATGACGACAATGTCGTCCTCGTTGAGGTGCTCGCGCTGGTGGATAAATTTCATGGCGCCTCCAGAAGGGCTTTTGCTACTAAATCAAAACGATGGCGAAGTTTATCAGCCCGGCGGCGCAAATATGCGCCCGGGCGTCCCGGCAGCGAAAATTAATAACGGATAACAGGCTATTAATGAGCGATAAAGGTAAGGTGCGCCGGAGAAAAACAGTGATTGTGCTGTCGGAGGGTCTTTATCGGAGGTTTTATATGAAGTGGGGCGTGTGGGTTTTGCCGGTGGCATTGACGATGAGTGGTTGCGCAACAGTCTCGGACATCAATGAGACACTGCCCACCATGAGTGTGATTTCGGGCAAGAAGCCCCATGAGTACGCGCAGTGCCTGGTGGAAAAGCTC
The DNA here is from genome assembly GCF_031583775.1 of Pseudomonas rhizozeae. Lineage (NCBI taxonomy): Bacteria > Pseudomonadati > Pseudomonadota > Gammaproteobacteria > Pseudomonadales > Pseudomonadaceae > Pseudomonas > Pseudomonas rhizozeae. The sequence continues at coordinate 84,195 of NZ_JAVLSB010000055.1, read as the reverse complement.
GCTGACAGCCGGGGCGCGCTACAAGTCGAACCGTACAAGAGTGGCGTGCGGGTGATCGTGCCGCAGAAGCTGTCCGCCGGGCCGGCCGCGGTGTTCGAGATCGAAGATCGCTCCAGTGGCAGCAGCATCAAGCTGCACGAGCGGCTGTCCAATGTGCCGTTGCGCCCATGGGACGTTCGTAATGCCGCCACCGAATGTATTTCCGGCTGATAAACTGTTGCCAGTCAATCGATGCCGCCAAAGCGAACCTTGGCGGCATCGTCATTTCTGGAGCAGGCATGAAGCGAGAACAGGTACACGATCGACATGCAGAGGGCCATATCTCTGCCACCCATGTGATTCGCAATCCTGCGGATCTGGACGAGTGGATCGTCTTTTTCAAGAAAAGCGCGGGCCGCAGTTTTTTTCTGGTGGACGACAACGATGAAGTCGAGTCCTTTCGCAGTCTGGACGATTTGATCGAGACCCTGAAAGGCCTCGGAATCAAATTCGCTGAAATCCAGATGTAAGCGGTACGGGGGCTTACTTGCAGATCACGGTCACGCTACGGCTTTTATAGTTACCGACGTCAACGCCCAAAGTCTTGTCGCTTTCCTTGGCGGACGGCGTGCCATCGGTGCCGACAATGCGATACCCCGTGCCAGCGCAGGATGCATCGGCTTTTTCGTAGCAGGCGGCCCAGGAATTGGCTTCGCCGGAGCAGTCAATGGCCAGGCCTTGTTCGCCGTTGGCCAGCACGGTTTGTTCGGTCGAGGCGCATCCGGCCAGGGCCAGCAGGGCAAGCAGGGGAATAAGTTTTATCATGTCGGGTCGTCGCTCAAGGCTGGTCGGGTTATTTGCCGCCGCGCCGTTTCGGGGCTGGCGGCTGATCCTGCAACACCGATGCCACTTCGATTGCCAGAGCTTCCGTAGGGAATGCCCCGGCGATCTTTTCATCGCTGGCGCTATTGACCCACCACTGGCCGTCCTTTGCTTGAACGATCAGGTATCCATTGACGCTTTTCACTGCCGACATCGATCTGTCTCTTTGGGGGTTAAAAGGCGCAATGATAGCCGCAATCGCCCCTAAGTGGTGCTGGCAGGCGTACAGTGGACAAGACTCTGGATCGACTCGAAGTGTCGATGCTGGCGTTTCGACAGCGCCCGATGGCAAGGGTTGCGGAACTATCCGCAGAAATATTTCTCTATCTTCGCATCGGCCAGCCAGCGCGGGGCATTGTAAGGTGCCACCAGCCTGATTAGACTGCGCCAAAACCCGTACGCACAGCCCTTTCAAGGACTTATATGATCAAGAAATGCTTGTTCCCAGCAGCCGGTTACGGCACTCGCTTCCTGCCAGCGACTAAGGCGATGCCCAAGGAAATGCTGCCGGTGGTGAACAAGCCACTGATCCAGTACGGCGTCGAAGAAGCGCTGGACGCCGGCTTGACTGAAATTTCCATCGTTACCGGTCGTGGCAAGCGCGCCCTGGAAGACCACTTCGACATCAGTTACGAGCTGGAAAACCAGATCAAGGGCACCGACAAAGAGAAATACCTGGTCGGCATCCGCAAGCTGCTGGACGAGTGCTCGTTCTCCTATACCCGCCAAACCGAAATGAAAGGCCTCGGCCACGCGATCCTGACCGGCCGCCCGCTGATCGGTGACGAACCCTTCGCCGTGGTCCTGGCGGATGACTTGTGCGTCAACCTCGATGGTGACGGCGTACTGACCCAAATGGTCAAGCTGTACGAGCAGTACCGCTGCACCATCGTTGCGATTCAGGAAGTCGATCCGCTGGAAACCAACAAATACGGTGTGATCGCCGGCGAGCTGATTGCCGATGACCTCTACCGCGTGCGCAACATGGTCGAGAAGCCAGCGCCGGAAGATGCCCCGTCGAACCTGGCGATCATCGGTCGCTACATCCTGACCCCGGACATTTTCGAACTGATTAAACAAACCGAGCCAGGCAAGGGCGGCGAAATCCAGATTACCGACGCTCTGATGAAGCAGGCGAAAAACGGTTGCGTGATTGCCTACAAATTCAAAGGCAAGCGCTTTGACTGCGGCGGCGCCGAAGGCTACATCGAAGCGACCAACTTCTGCTTCGAGAACTTCTACAAGACGGGCAAGGCTTACTAAGCGTTCGCTGTTGGTTGTACGAAAAAGCCACCTCCGGGTGGCTTTTTCATTTTTAGGCCCCATTTACTCCGCGGCACTTGTCCGTTAACCCACGGCAGGTATGCTGATGTCCTGCCGAGGAGAGTGAAATGGCCTACGATTTTGACCTTTATGTGATTGGTGCCGGTTCCGGCGGTGTGCGCGCAGCGCGTTTTGCAGCAGGGTATGGCGCAAAAGTCGCCGTGGCTGAAAGCCGCTATCTGGGTGGTACCTGTGTGAACGTCGGCTGCGTGCCGAAGAAATTGCTGGTCTACGGCGCGCATTTCGCCGAAGAGTTTGAACAGTCCGAAGGGTTCGGCTGGACCCTGGGCAAGGCCAATTTCGATTGGCCAACGCTGATCGCCAACAAGGACCGTGAGATCAATCGCCTCAACGGCATTTATCGCAACTTGCTGGTCAACAGCGGCGTGACCCTGCACGAAGGCCACGCCAAGATCGTCGATCCGCACACGGTCGAGATCAACGGTGAGCGACACTCCGCCGAAAACATCCTGATTGCTACCGGCGGCTGGCCGCAGATTCCGGAGATTCCGGGTCGCGAACACGCCATCAGTTCCAACGAAGCCTTTTTCCTCAAAGAACTGCCCAAACGGGTGCTGGTCGTCGGCGGCGGTTACATCGCGGTCGAGTTCGCCGGGATTTTCCATGGTCTGGGCGCCGAGACGACGTTGCTGTATCGCGGCGATTTGTTCCTGCGTGGCTTCGACGGTTCGGTGCGCAAACATCTGGAGGAAGAGCTGACCAAGCGTGGCATGAACCTGCAATTCAATGCCGACATCGAGCGCATCGATAAGCAGGCTGACGGCAGTTTGCAGGTGACGCTCAAGGATGGACGTGTGCTGGTCGCCGACTGCGTGTTTTACGCCACCGGGCGCCGGCCAATGCTGGACAACCTGGGCCTGGAAAACACCGGTGTCACGCTGGATAGCAAGGGCTACGTCGAAGTCGACGAGCAGTACCAGACTCGCGAGCCGTCGATTCTGGCGCTGGGTGATGTGATCGGTCGGGTGCAATTGACCCCAGTGGCGCTGGCCGAAGGCATGGCGGTGGCGCGGCGTTTGTTCAAGCCAGAAGAATACCGGCCAGTGGATTACAAGATGATCCCGACCGCCGTGTTCAGCATGCCCAACATCGGCACCGTCGGTATGACCGAAGAAGAAGCGCGCGCGGCCGGACACGATGTACAAATCTTCGAAAGCCGTTTCCGGCCGTTGAAGTTAACGCTCACTGAATGCCAGGAGCGCACGCTGATGAAACTGGTGGTCGATCTAAAGACCGACAAAGTCTTGGGTTGCCACATGGTTGGGCCAGACGCGGGTGACATCGTTCAAGGCTTGGCGATTGCCTTGAAGGCGGGCGCCACTAAGCGCCATTTCGATGAAACCATCGGCGTGCATCCTACGTCCGCTGAAGAATTCGTCACCATGCGCACGCCTGTGGCCAGGTAATCAACCAGGCTCTGTGTCGGCCGCCGCCGCAAGGGTGGTGGCCAGGCGCAGGGCTGTCTCGGTTTGCGCGAGTTGCAGTTCCAGAGCTTGCTGTGCGCGCCGCTGTTCTTCGCCGGTCTCCTTGAGCGCCTGATGTTCTTCCATCGCAACGCGCAAGCGTTCCTGGAGGAGGGTGCGTTCACTTTCCGTGCGGCTGATTTGCTCGATCATCTGTGTCTCGCGACTGTGGCTCTGCTTGAGCTGATCCTGCATCAGGCTCAGTTCGCGCAGGGTGCCGCGGTTTTCCGTTAGCAGGCGCTCGTTGTCACGATGCAGCTGGGTGATTTCATCCTGTCTGATCAGCGCGCTCTGCTGCGCCTGCCGCAACTCCATCTGCACCTGCTGCACTTGGCCCTCGTGGCGGCGCTGTTCCTGCTCCCGTTGTTCTTTCACGGCATTGCGGTAGTGCTCCAGCGCATCGCGAGCGTGCAGGTGTTTTTCTTCGAGTGAGCGAATCTGCTCGTCTTTGTCCTGCAGGCGCAGTTCGAAATCGCTGAGCGCTTGATTCAGCCCGGCATTGCGTGTTTGTTCGGTCTGCAGCATCGAGTGCGTGCGCTGCAAACTGGCGCTTTCCTGGCTTAGCGCGGCGGCCTGGATATCGAACTGCTGCTGGAGTTGCGCGAGCTGCTGTTGCGCGACCGCCAATTGTGTCTCAAGCGTCATACGCTGTCGATCGAAGGCTTCCCGCGCCTGATCAATCGGCTCCTGAGCCTGTTCCCGCAGGCGCTGCGCCATGCGCGATACCAGACTTGCCAGCTCATCCTCCAGCGCTTCGGTCGGTGATTCAACGTCTGCGACGCCGTCATCCAGTTCTTTGAGATAGCGGTGGATGGTGGTCTTCGAGCCGGTATTGCCCATTTCTATTCGTACTGCATCGATGCTCGGGTGTTCACCGCGGGCGAGGATTGCCGCACGCGCCGATTGCACCACTGCCTTATTCACGCCGCCGCGAGCCATATTGCCTCCTACGATTTCGTACTGTGGTATGTACCACGTATTTAGAGACTGTACCACGCAATGGATAATCAATAAAAATTTCAATTTCACAAGCGGGATATACTGGTATTACCCCGTGTGAGAGGCTTAATCGCTCACTTCAACCGTCTATCCCCGTACACCCTCGGAATCCAGCCATGACCGAACTCGATCGTTATCTGCAAGCCGCCACTCGGGATAACACGCGGCGCAGCTATCGCGCGGCGATCGAGCACTTTGAAGTGACCTGGGGTGGATTCCTGCCGGCGACGGCCGACAGCGTTGCGCGTTATCTGGTGGATCACGCCGGGACGCTGTCGATCAACACCTTGAAGCTGCGGTTGTCAGCCCTGGCGCAATGGCACAGCAGCCAGGGCTTCGCTGATCCGACCAAGGCCCCGGTGGTGCGCAAAGTCTTCAAGGGCATTCGCGCGTTGCACCCGTATCAGGAGAAGCAGGCTGAGCCACTGCAACTGCGGCATCTGGAACAGGTGATTGAGGTGCTGCATCAAGAGGCGGCCAACGCGAAGTCTTCGAATGACCGCCCCGCGTTGTTGCGTGCCAGGCGCGATACCGCGCTGATCCTGCTGGGCTTCTGGCGCGGGTTCCGCAGCGATGAGCTGTGTCGGGTGCGAATCGAGCATGTGCAGGCCCACGCCGGTTCTGGCATCAGCCTGTATCTGCCGCGCAGCAAGGGTGATCGCGAGAACCTTGGCAAGACCTACCAGACACCGGCGTTGCAGCGGCTGTGCCCGGTTCAGGCCTACATCGACTGGATCAACGAAGCGGCGCTGGTGCGCGGGCCGGTGTTTCGCGGCATTGATCGTTGGGGGCACGTGGGCGAGGAGGGCTTGCACGCCAATAGCGTGATCCCCTTGCTGCGCCAGGCCTTGGAGCGTGCCGGGATCGCGGCCGATCATTACACCAGTCACTCGTTGCGACGCGGCTTTGCGTCGTGGGCGCACCAAAGTGGCTGGGATCTCAAATCGCTGATGAGTTATGTGGGCTGGAAAGACATGAAATCCGCCATGCGTTACGTAGAGGCAACACCATTTTTTGGCATCGAGCGGCTCGAAGAAAAACCTGTCGAATCAGCAGATTAAGTTTTCTTCTATTAAGACTGCCCCTCAATAGCGAAAACACATCACTAGCATCAGGTTTGCCAATGAGCTATCGATCGAGTGAGTGGGTAAAGTTCACTTCATCAACTTCTCAACACATGCTTTCAACCACCTGACGGAGAGTCATCGATGCCTATCATCAACAGCCAAGTTAAACCGTTCAAAGCTACCGCCTACAAAAACGGCGACTTCGTACAAGTGTCGGACGCCGACCTGAAAGGCAAATGGTCCGTTGTGTTCTTCTACCCAGCTGACTTCACCTTCGTTTGCCCGACCGAACTGGAAGACCTGGCTGACAACTACGACGCGTTCCAGAAACTGGGCGTGGAAATCTACAGCGTGTCGACCGACACCCACTTTGCTCACGCGGCCTGGCACAACACTTCGCCAGCCATCGGCAAAATCCAGTACACCATGATCGGCGACCCAACCCTGACCATCTCCCGCAACTTCGACGTACTGATCGAAGAAGCTGGCCTGGCTGACCGCGGTACTTTCGTGATCAACCCAGAAGGTCAGATCAAAATCGTTGAACTGAACGACGGCGGTGTCGGCCGTGACGCTTCCGAGCTGCTGCGCAAAATCAAAGCCGCTCAGTACGTTGCCGCTCACCCAGGCGAAGTCTGCCCAGCCAAGTGGAAAGAAGGCGAGGCCACTCTGGCTCCGTCCCTGGACCTGGTCGGCAAGATCTAAGTCAGTGACACGTACACCAGGGCGGTTTACCGCACCTCAGTAAGCTGCACCGCCCACTGAAAACGCCCGGGCGAGATTCGCTCGGGCGTTTTTTTGCGCCTTTTTTTTACCTTTTTCATGGAAATCGCCCGTATGTTGGACGCCAATCTTAAAGCTCAGTTGAAGTCATACCTGGAACGGGTCACCCAGCCGATCGAGATCGTCGCTTCCCTCGACGACGGTGCGAAGTCCCAGGAAATGCTGGAATTACTCAAAGACGTTGCCAGTCTTTCCACCCAGATTACCTTGCTCGATAACGGTGATGATGTCCGCAAGCCATCGTTCTCGATCAACCGCCCGGGTGGCGATATCAGCCTGCGTTTCGCCGGCATCCCGATGGGCCATGAATTCACTTCGCTGGTGCTGGCCCTGCTGCAAGTCGGCGGCCACCCGTCGAAAGCCAGTGTCGAAGTGATCGAACAGATCCGTGCCCTCAAAGGCGAGTTCTCCTTCGAGACTTATTTCTCGCTGTCCTGCCAGAATTGCCCGGACGTGGTCCAGGCGCTGAACCTGATGGCCGTGTTGAACCCGAACATCCGCCACGTCGCCATCGACGGCGCGCTGTTCCAGGACGAAGTCAACGATCGCAAGATCATGGCCGTGCCGAGCGTTTATTTGAACGGTGAGAACTTCGGCCAAGGCCGCATGGGCCTGGAAGAAATCCTCGCTAAGCTCGATACCGGTGCCAGCGCCAAGCAAGCGGAAAAAATCAGCGCCAAGGCGTCGTTTGACGTGCTGGTAGTGGGTGGTGGCCCCGCCGGTGCCGCTGCAGCGATCTATGCCGCACGTAAAGGCATCCGCACCGGCGTCGCCGCCGAGCGCTTTGGCGGTCAGGTGCTGGACACCATGGCCATCGAGAACTTCATCTCCGTGCAGGAAACCGAAGGGCCGAAGCTGGCCAGCGCACTGGAAGAACATGTCAAGCAATACGACGTCGACATCATGAACCTGCAACGCGCCACCGCGTTGATCCCAGCGAAGAACGCCGGTGACCTGCACGAAATCCGTTTCGAAAGCGGCGCGAGCCTCAAGACCAAGGCGCTGATTCTGGCGACTGGCGCCCGCTGGCGCGAAATGGGTGTGCCGGGCGAGCAGGAATACAAAGCCAAGGGCGTGTGCTTCTGCCCGCACTGCGACGGTCCGCTGTTCAAAGGCAAGCGTGTGGCGGTGATTGGTGGCGGTAACTCCGGCGTTGAAGCGGCTATCGACCTGGCCGGTATCGTCAGCCACGTGACCTTGCTGGAATTCGACAGCAAACTGCGCGCCGACGCCGTCCTGCAACGCAAGCTGCACAGCCTGCCGAACGTCGACGTGATCACCAGCGCCTTGACCAGTGAAGTGAAGGGTGATGGCGAGAAGGTGACCGGCCTTGTGTACAAGGATCGCGATTCGGGTGAATTCACTACGGTCGACCTGGAAGGTATCTTCGTGCAGATCGGGTTGCTGCCGAACACCGACTGGCTCAAAGGCACGGTCGAGTTATCGCCTCGCGGTGAAATCATTGTCGATGCTCGTGGCGAGACGTCGCTGCCTGGGATCTTCGCAGCCGGTGACGTGACTACCGTGCCGTACAAGCAGATCGTGATTGCGGTCGGCGAGGGCGCCAAGGCCTCGCTCAGCGCGTTCGACCACCTGATCCGCACCTCGGCCCCGGCATAAATCCACAGCGCTGAAACACAAAACCCCATGAGCGATCATGGGGTTTTTTGTTGTCCTGAGTTTGTGGTTTTGTAATCAGGAGCGTTCTACAGCGGCGCTGGCTGAATGATTTCAACCCAGTACCCATCCGGATCCTTGATAAACGCCAGGCTCTTCATGCGGCCGTCGTTCAGGCGCTTCTGGAAATCGCAGCCCAGGGCTTCGAAACGCTCACACGCGGCGCGGATGTCCGGCACGGAAATGCAGATGTGGCCGAAACCGCGCGGGTCGGTGTTGCCGTTGTGGTAGGCGAAATCCGCGTCGTTCTCGGTGCCGTGGTTGTGGGTCAGTTCCAGAATGCCCGGGATCGATTTCATCCATTCGGTACGCGCGGTGGCATCGGCTGGAATCTGCGCTTTATCCACCAGCGCCAGGAAGTACAAGCTGAACTCGGCTTCCGGAAAGTCGCGTTTTTCCACCAGCGAGAAGCCGAGGATGCGCGTGTAGAAGTCCAGGGATTTGCTGATGTCCTTGACCCGCAGCATGGTGTGGTTGAACACGAAGCCGTGGGTGGACGCGTCAGGTTGGGCGGTGACGCCTGGGAATGTCTCGAGATCGTGCAGGCTCATGGGCCCTCCGGAATAAAGTGGGGCTGATGCAGGCCGTCCATGATACGCAAGGGGGGCGGCTACGCCAAACCCGTGTGTCTGCGGACTTGCCTGACGGCAAAGGGGGGCTCAGACTCGCGGCCATCTGGATAAAGAGCGTGTGGAACAATGATTCAACCTTCGTTGTTTGTTGTAGGGCTGATGTTGGCGGCGGTCGGTGCGCAAGCCGCTGAGCCGGTCATGACCTGGCCAGAGGGCTGGGTCAGCGAAGAGGTTTCAGCGCAAGCGCAAAATGCAGCGGTTCACCGTCAGCGTGCAGTTAAGAACGATGCGGAGGGCAACCCGCTGGTAGTCATGGAACTGACGATGACTACGGTGGAAAGCGGTCATCAAGTCAACTTGCAGGGCGTGTTGCTGGAGATGCGTAAATCCGTGCAGAAGGACTTCGCGCAAAGCGGTTATCAAAGCGTGTGCAACCGGATTCACCCGGCGAGCCTAAGTCGACTGACGGCCGTGGAGACTACCTGCACTATTACCGAGAACGGCCGCCATGTGCTGTCGCAAACTTTGGTGGCGGCGGTGGATGGTGACAAGGCGTATGTTCTTTCCTACGCCGGACAAGCGCAGGCTTATAAGGAAAGCGAGGCGGAAATATCGGCGGCGCGTAACAGCTTGAAACTTTAGCACCGAGCATTTTGTGAAGGCGGCCACGCTGCTAAAAAGCCCAAAGGCATTAAGCCTAAAGTTAGGCTCGGCGGATTAACCGGTTCGCAATTACCGCACATTTTCAACTAATTTGGTGAAATCCGTTGCAACAATAAAAACGCAGACATAAAAAAGCCCTGCATTAGCAGGGCTATCGTGATGCGGCGCTATGAGTTTAACCGCGCAACCAGGAATCCACTGTGGCGGCACCGTATTCTTCCTTCCAGGCTTTCAAGCCACGGTGGTTGCCACCTTTTGTTTCGATCAGTTCGCCGGTGTGCGGGTTCTGGTAAACCTTGACCACCCGAGCGCGACGAGTCTTAGGCGCAGAGGCTTGTTGTAGACCGGATTTCGAAGGATTCGGATCGAGAATGGCGATGATGTCGCGCAAGCCTTTGCCGTAGGTTTTCATCAGCCCCTGGAGCTTCTCTTCGAATTCGATTTCTTTCTTGAGGCCGGCATCGTTCTTCAGCGATTCCAGCTGCGCGAGCTGTTCTTGAAGGGCCTTTTCAGCGGCACGAAATTCAGCGAGTCTGGACAATATCTTTACTCCAATAATGTATTTGGCTGATACCAACCGCAAACAAAGCTATAAGCCAAGAGCCTTGAAGCGACTCGGTGAGAATGACTCACCTGCCGGTTTTGCACAGGCATGAAAAATTGTAGTAGTTAATTTGCAAAGAGTAAATCCTGACTTTTTCTTCATGTAACAAACTGTCTGTCTTTGATTCATGTTGGTGCGGCGTCAATTTTTTATGCCAAAAAAGTGGCTATTTAATGGCGGCTAATGCATTCATGAACTCTAGCGCCGGCATGGGGCGGGCAAACAGATATCCTTGCAGAAAGTTAACGCCGTGCGCCGTCAGGTAATCACTTTGTCCGGTTGTTTCCACCCCTTCGGCAACGGTCCGCAAGTCGAGCTTGGCCGCCAGTTCGATAATGCTGTCCAGTAGATGCCCGGACAATGTATCGATGCCGATCATCGCGACAAAACTCTGGTCGATCTTGAGAAAATCCACATTGAACTGGCGCAAGTAGCCCAGGCTTGAATGGCCCGTGCCGAAGTCATCGATCGCAATCATTACGCCGAGCCCATGGAGCTGTTCGAATAACTGTCGGGTGACTTGCGTCGGCTCGATCAACTCCCGCTCAGTCAACTCCAGCACCAGGGACACCGAGCCGGGTTTGAATGCGTCGAGAAATTCGCGGCAGTCAGCCACCAGCGCCAGATCGTGGCAATGGCTGGCGGTGATGTTGATGCCGATGTGGAAGGGCTGCGTGAAGGACGCGGAGAGCGGCGCCAACAGGGCGGCAGTTTGCTGCATTAGCGAGCGAGTCATCGGCACGATCAGCCCGGAGTGCTCGGCGAACGGAATAAACAGATCAGGTCGTACCAGTCCTTCTTTGGGATGATTCCAGCGCATCAGCACTTCGGCACCGGCCCAGCTTTTGCTAGCGCCGTGAATGACGGGCTGGAAGTAGGGGATGAATTCACCGGCTTCCAGCGCCCGCTGCATTTCAACGCTGGGGGACGAAGCGCGTTTTTGCAGGAAATGCCCCAGGGCACTGGCGATGGCACCGAAGAACACCAGCAGACTAAACAGTGGCGGGTATTCATCGGCCATGTAGCGCCAGGTTTCGCCCGTCGGGTAGCCTGACTCGACCACAAAACGGTAGCGTTGGGATGTCAGGCGAGTGGGCGCCACCGGCAAGTGCGGCGGCTCGCCGGCATGCACCTTGCCATCCGCCGAGAGCCAGTGATCGCCGACTCTCAGCGCGAGCAAAGTTTCGCGTCCGATCAAGCGCAACATATTGCTCAGGTGGTAGCCGTCCAGGGTGGTCAGCGCGCCGAGCCGGCCTTCACTGAGCCGGTACACCAACAGCGCGGTGTCAGGTGTGACCGGATTGCCATTCATCAGCCATAACTGGCCGCCGGCGTAGTCACCGGGGTTGACCGCTTCGCGATAGTCGCCAAATAAGGAACTGCAATAAAGGTTGTTGTCCCATACCAGATTGGTTGAGCGCACGAAGGGCCGGCGCGTGACTTGCTCGCGCAGCGCCAGTTGCACTTCGCTGCAGCGCCGGCCGGACAACGGCAGCAATTCTCTGGCGGCAGCGGCAGTACTGTCGAGCATCAGCTCGAATTGCTTCAAGGCTTCAGCGGCCGTTTGCCGACTGCTTTGCTGCAGCGCCCGTTGCGCTTGCATATGCAGAATGGCGAGGCCCAGCAGGATCGGCAGCAGGCCACAGATGACAGTCAGGATGATGCGGATGTTGCGTGAGCGTCGCGGTTTGACAGTCAAGGGCATAAGCGCAGCCTGTTGCAGAGACGGAAATCCCAGAACTGCGCCAATCACAAGCGCAGCCGGGAGCGGGTGAGAGCAGGATAGATGGCTAGAGGCATCTGTTGGGGATTTCCGTTGCAACAAATCTCTTGCACGGCACTCGCAAAAGGCGATCTGATACAGGAAGCGGACAAACCGATTTACGCTGTGTAGAATCGATTTACGCATACAAGAATAAATGTCTTCTGGCGACAGAAGCCTTGCCCGCAAGAGCCTTGGTTCGACAATGAAGAGTTTCGGTTTCCAGCTGATTTACGGTGACTTCCTCGCCCGCAGCGTGCGCGGCATCTCCTGCGCGCCTCCCGCCAGCCTCTGCGATGCCTGATAACTAACGATCCGTTAATTCTTAGCAGCATGATGAGGCGCCAACCATGGCAGATTTATACGAAAACCCGATGGGCCTGATGGGCTTCGAGTTCATCGAATTCGCATCGCCGACCGCCAATACCCTGGAGCCGATCTTCGAGATCATGGGCTTCACCAAGGTCGCGACCCACCGCTCGAAGAACGTCCACCTGTATCGCCAGGGCGCGATTAACCTGATCCTCAACAACGAACCACACAGTGTCGCGTCGTACTTCGCCGCCGAGCACGGTCCATCGGTGTGCGGCATGGCGTTCCGGGTCAAGGATTCGCAACAGGCCTACAAGCGTGCACTGGAGCTCGGCGCTCAGCCTATCCACATCGAAACCGGGCCGATGGAGCTGAACCTGCCGGCGATCAAAGGCATTGGCGGCGCGCCGCTGTACCTGATCGACCGTTTCGGCGAAGGCAGTTCGATCTACGACATCGATTTCGTGTTTCTCGATGGCGTTGATCGCCACCCGGTCGGGGCTGGCCTGAAGATCATCGATCACCTGACCCACAACGTGTATCGCGGTCGCATGGCCTACTGGGCAAACTTCTACGAGAAGCTGTTCAACTTCCGCGAAATCCGCTACTTCGATATCAAGGGCGAGTACACCGGCCTGACCTCGAAAGCGATGACCGCGCCGGACGGTTTGATCAAGATCCCGCTCAATGAAGAGTCGTCCAAGGGTGCCGGGCAGATCGAAGAGTTCCTGATGCAGTTCAACGGCGAAGGCATCCAGCACGTGGCGTTCCTCACCGACAACCTGGTGGACACCTGGGATTGCCTGAAAAAAATCGGCATGCGCTTCATGACCGCACCGCCGGACACGTACTACGAAATGCTCGAAGGCCGCTTGCCGAATCACGGCGAGCCGGTGGATGAACTGCAATCGCGGGGGATTCTGTTGGACGGCTCGTCCGAGTCGGGCGACAAGCGCCTGCTGCTGCAGATCTTCTCGGAAACCCTGATGGGCCCGGTGTTTTTCGAATTCATCCAGCGCAAGGGCGACGATGGCTTCGGCGAGGGCAACTTCAAGGCGTTGTTTGAATCGATCGAGCGTGATCAGGTGCGGCGTGGTGTGTTGACCGCCGACTGACGTCCCCGCTGTGAAACACCTGTGGGAGCGAGCCTGCTCGCGAAGAGTCCTTCAGCTTCAACGACTACGTTGACTGAACGATTGCCTTCGCGAGCAGGCTCGCTCCCACATTCGGTCAGGCGATAGCTAAGGCTTGCGCTGCCGCACCAAGTGCTTGAAGCCCTCATACACCAGCACCACCACCGCCAGCCAGATCGGAATGTACGTCAACCATTCCCCGGCCTTGATACTTTCCCCAAGAATCAGCGCCACGCCCAGCAGCAGCACCGGTTCGACATAACTCAACAAGCCAAACAGGCTGAACGGCAGCAAGCGACTGGCGATGATGTACACCACAAGCGCCGAGGCACTGATCAGTCCGAGCAGCGGGATCAACAGCGACAACCACGGGTGTTGATCGAATACGCCGAAGCCCTGCGCGCCGCTTTGCACGAACCACGCAGCCACCGGCAGCATCAACGTCATGTCCAGCCACAAGCCGCCGAGGTTATCGGCCTGAATGCGTTTGCGCAGGATGAAGTAAACCGGATAACCCAAGGTCACCAGCAGGGTTGCCCAGGAGAAACTGCCCACTTGATACAACTCGTTGAGCACCCCCAGGCTCGCGAGGAAGACCGCGACTTTCTGCAGATACGACAGGCGTTCGCCGTAAACGATGCGGCCGGTCAGTACCATGGTCAGCGGCAGCAGGAAATACCCCAGCGAAACGTCCAGGCTGTGGCCATTGAGCGGCGCCCACATAAACAGCCAGAGTTGCACCCCCAGTAGTGCGGAGGAGGCGAGCAGGCCGGCGATCAGGATCGGCTCGGCGCGTAACCGGCGCACGATTTCCACGGCGCGTTTCCACTCGCCCGACACCAGCATGAACACGGTCATGCAGGGCACGGTCAGGAGCATGCGCCAGCCGTAGATTTCCACGCCGCTCAAGGGCTCGAGCAGCGACGTGTAGTAATACATGACGGCAAACAGCACCGAGGCTGAAACCGAAAGAGCGATACCTTTAACCACACTGTTCTCGCGTGATGTGATGAACCTCAGGGCTGCGGAGGATACGTGGTTTTTGTGCTGAATATTGGCCGCGTGATCAGGATTTTTGACGTTTCCATCGTCAGTGTGAGCGAGCCTGCTCGCGAAAGCGGTCTGTCAGCCACTGATGCGGTGATTGACTGGCCGCCTTCGCGAGCAGGCTCGCTCCCACCAGGCTCGCTCCCAAAAAGGGATGGCGATTCAGCTGGAACGCAATTTCCGTCCCGAAACGAAATGGCTCACATCATTGAACCCCGGTGTCGAGGAGTGCCCCGGCGTCACCAGCGAATCGATGAAGGCTTCGTCTTCAGCGGTGATCTTCACGGTCTGCGCTTTGGTGTAGGCGTCCCACTGTTGTTCGGTGCGCGGGCCGACGATGGCCGAAGTGACGGCGGCGTTGTTGATCACCCAGGCGATGGCGAATTCGACAATGCCGACGCCGCGACCCTGGGTGTATTCCTGGATCTGCTGGGCAATGCGCAGCGATTCCACGCGCCATTCGGTTTCCAGGATGCGTTTGTCCTGGCGCCCGGCGCGGCTGTTGGCGTCCGGGGTCACGTCCGGCGCGTATTTGCCGCTGAGCACGCCGCGGGCCAGCGGGCTGTAAGGCACCACGCCGAGGCCGTAGGTTTGCGCGGCGGTGATTTGCTCGGTCTCAGCCTGGCGGTTGACGATGTTGTACAGCGGCTGACTGATCACCGGACGGTCGACGCCCAGGTGATCTGCGATCCGAATCACCTCGGCGATGCGCCAGCCGCGGTAGTTCGACAGGCCCCAGTAGCGAATCTTGCCTTGGCGAATCAAGTCGCCGATGGCGGAAATCGTCACCTCCAGCGGCGTGTTGTGGTCTTCGCGGTGCAGGTAATAAATGTCGAGGTAATCGGTGCCCAGGCGCGTCAGGCTGGCGTCGATGCCGTTGAACAGGTGCTTGCGGCTCAAACCGCTGCGGTTCGGCACGCCGTCCACCGGGCCGAAGCCGACCTTGGTTGCCAGTACCCACTCCTGACGGCGGCTGGCGATCGCTTCGCCGACGATTTCTTCCGAACGACCGTTGGTGTAGACGTCGGCGGTGTCGATGAAATTGATGCCCTGGTCCCATGCCTTGTCGATGATCCGCAGGGATTCTTCGGTGCTGGTCTGTTCGCCGAACATCATGGTGCCCAGTGTCAGGCTCGACACCTGTAATCCTGAATGGCCGAGGGTGCGGTAGCTCATGATCGAAATCCTTTTGTCAGTGAGGGAATAGGCTTCAATCAAATACCAGAACCCTTGCCGGGAGCAACCGGAATTCAGCGCCCTGATTCATCTGCTCGAGTCCTGTTGTGAGCCGTCCGCAATAACAACAAACACCACAATCCCTGTGGGAGCTGCGGTGCGACGGTTCGACTTGCCAGCGATGGCGTCCATCCAGCCACCCCTTCAGCAGCTGAACTAGCGCTTTTGCGTGCAGGGTCGCTCCCACAGTTCTTGTGCCGCTACCAGCGCATCCTGACCCCCAAACTGCCGATCAAGCCGTTCAAGTCGTTGTCATCCACGTCACTGCTGTAATCGGCGCTGACATACAAACTTACCGTTGAGGACATCTGCGCCACCAGCCCCAAGCCCAGTTCCACGGTGGATGACTTGCGGCTGCTGCTGATTTTGTCGACCTGGTCCAGCGTTACGGTGTTGGCGCTGGAGACGGTGTGCCAGAGGTTGGTTCTCACATAGGGTTCGACGCCCAGGCCGTTGAGGTCGTAACTGCCTTTCAAACGCGCGCCCACGCGGCCGCTCCAAGAGCTGAGGTTGCTGGAAGTGGCGATGCCCGAGCCGGCGTTCGGCGCGTCGAGGGTGATGCGTTGGTTGATCAATTGCGCCTGGGGTTCGACCACCCAGTTATCGCTGATGCCGATCGGGAAACCGCCTTCGACCGACAAGGTCACCGCGTTGCCTTCAGCCGCTTGGCGCACGCCATGATCGTTGCGGCTGATGCCGTTGACCCGGCCACCGCTGGCGGTCAGGTCGACATGCCAGCCTTCGGCACCAACCAGGCTCCAGTAGGCCCCGAGGCTCGGGCCTTGCAGATTAAGGCTGTCGTGGCGCGGATCGGCCAGTGGCCGCGAGGTCGGGAGGCCGCTGCTGTTGGCCTGAACGTGTGTATAGCCGCCCATCAGCCCCAGATGCTGAGTTGCACCGCCGGCGATGGGCAGGCTGAGCAGCGGCGGGCCTTTGAATTCGCGACCTATCGCTTGCCCGACATAGGGGGTGAGGAAGTCGGTTTCGGCCTGCCGCGAAGGCTGTCCATAAATCCGGTCCCAGGCAAACGGCGCGGCCTCGGCGATGGTCAGTGGCGGGTTGTCAAAGCCCGGCACCCGGGCAAAGTAACCGCCGTAGGCCATGTCGGGGGTGGGCAGGGTGAAGGCAGGGACGTTCTCTCGGTACCAGGGCAGTGTCTCATCGTCCGCAGACTGCGCTCGGACTTCCATGGACGAGCACAACAACAGTGAGCTCGAAACGGTGCACAGGGTGAACGTGATCTCGTGGTGGGTGCGTGGCGTTTTCATGGAGGTCTACCTTGCAATCGCATGCCGGTTCTCGATATGGCGTCTCTCCTACCCCGAATGAGGGGCGACCGAACGGATTGAGGCAAAACCATGGGCAGCCGGCTGACGCGGGCGTTTCCGAGGCTTTGTCCCATAGTTACTTCCGGGGGTAGTAAGGTTGAGATAAGGCGAGCGCAGGCGGCGCGTCAAGAAAACGTCCGATAAGCGGTGCGACAAATTTCACGCGCAAAAGTGCCTGATATTTGACGAATCCCTAAGTGATTGTTTATCTGCAAAAAGCCGCGAAAACACCGGGCTAGAGACGTTGCGTAGCCAACTACCCACCGATTGGCACCACGGTTGCCGGTCACCGCGCGCCGACCAGCGTGTCACCGTAATCGGATACTAAAGGTGCACTTCCACCGCCAACGGCAAATGATCAGACAAATGCGTCCATGGCTTGTTGCCGAGGATTCGCGGATCGTGGCTGCTGGCGTTGCGCAAGTAAATGCGGTCCAGGCGCAGCAGCGGGAAGCGCGCCGGGTAGGTTTTGGCCGGGCGACCGTGATGGCGTTCGAAGGCTTCGTGCAGATCATCGCGCAGGGCGAGGGCGGCGTTGCCTTGCAGTTGCCAGTCATTGAAATCCCCAGCGACGATCACAGGGTCTTTGGCGGGCAGGGATTCGAGCAACTGACAGAGCAGCTGCAATTGCAGTTGGCGATGGCTTTCCAGCAGGCTCAAGTGCACGCAAATCGCATGCACCGTCGCGTGCCCCGGTACATCCAGTTCGCAATGCAGCAAGCCGCGCCGCTCGGGACCGGTAATCGATACGTCGAGGTTGCGGTACTGGCGGATCGGGTATTTCGATAACAGCGCGTTGCCGTGATGACCGTCCGGGTACACGGCGTTGCGGCCGTAGGCGAAATCACTCCACATGCTGTCGGCGAGGAACTCGTATTGCGAGGTTTGCGGCCAATTGTTCAGTCGTGAGGCATGCCGGTCGTGTTCCCCGAGCACCTCTTGCAAAAACACCAGGTCCGCCGAGGTGCTGCGCACCGCCTCGCGTAATTCCGGGAGGATGAACCGCCGATTGAGGGCGGTGAAGCCCTTGTGGGTGTTGACCGTCAGGATTTTCAATCGGTGGATCGCCGGGGGTGGATCCACCGGTTCGATCTGGACGGCTTGCCGCTTGGGATCGCTGGTCACGTTCACTCCGCTGCGTCAGGGGTCTTTCCCATGCGACTGATTCGGCTGTCGCCAGTTCCTGCCACGCGACCGCCGAGCGTCACAGGAACACGACTTCAAAGGGCTGGCCCATGCGGTCCAGAATCACCCGGGGCAACAACGGGGCGATGCCGATTTCCGGCTCGCCATTCAATTGGCTGGCGTAGCTGTGCATGGCGTGGCGCTTGCGGGCGGTGGTCCAGGTGTCGAGGCGTAGCTTGTGGGCGCGGTGCCAGGGAATTCGGTCTTGCTCGCGCACCGGCCAGTGCCAGGCCCAGATCGGCACTTCGACAAACCGCGCGCCAACCATCAACGCCGCTTTGGCACTGGCGCGACCGGCGGCGTCATGGTCGGCGGTGCCGTCCTCGCGCCATGTACTGAACAGCACATCGCCGGCCTTGAGGTAGCGCGCAATGAAATGCACCAAGTGATGTTCGCGTTCGCTCAGGCTGTTATCGGCGAACCCGGCGCGCACCCACTTCAGGCTGTGCATTGGCAACCCGAGGCGGCGCAGGGCTTCGACGCTTTCCTGGGGTCGAAACACGCTGAGGCGTTCCTGTGACCATTGATGCGAGCCGGGATGACTGGAGCTGCCATCGGTGATCGACAGCAACTGCAGTGGATGCCCGAGGGCGCACAGTTGTTGCAGCAAGCCGCCGGCAATCCCGACTTCGTCGCCCGGGTGCGGCGCGACGATTACCGCGCGCGCGCCGGCCGGTACCAGGTCTTCGCTGTCGATGAGGGGGAGAGTGTCGAGATGGCGGGCGCTGTTCCAAATCTGGGGATGCTGGCCGCTGAACATCGCAGAGGGAGTGGTCATGGGTGCTACGTCCTTGTGATTCGCGCCTTCATTGCCGAGTCGATGTCGAGGACATTCAGTGGCAATCCGTGAAGGCAAATGGATAGCTTGGTTCGCGGTGCTCCAAACCCTGGATTACCGCCGAAAGAGTATTGACCAAAGTCGCCGATTCGTCGCGCCACTGGTCGTGGTTTTTTTCAGCCGACTTGCGCCAGATTCCGTAGGAAATCGCCGAAACCGCCTTGGGCTCGGCTGTCCAGCCGCGAGCTGGTCACGACTTGCGGGCGATGGCTCCAGGCAATGGTCGCGCCGCAGCGCTCCAGTTGCCGCACCAGTTGCACATCTTCGTCGCAGGCCAACGCTTCGAAGCCGCCGGCGCGCTCATAGGCTTCGGCACTCACCCCCAGGTTGGCGCCGTGGATGTGCCGGTGACCGTCGGCGGCGGTGTAGCCTTGGTGATAACGAATCTGCACGCTTTCATCCAGTGCTGCGTCCCAATCGCGGACAGTCACGGTGCCGCACACCGCATCGGTGCCCAGCTCGAGTTGCGCCACCAGCCAGTCTTCGGCCACGCAGCTGTCGGCGTCGGAACAGGAAATCCACCGCGCGCCGCGCTCCAGCAAGTGTCGGGCGCCAATGGCGCGGGCCTGGCCGACATTACGCGCGTCGATCGCCAGGCTCTGTACCGGGTACTGCGCGACGATTTGCGCCGACCGATCGGTGCAACTGTCAAGGACCACCAGGATTTCCACGCTTTCGCCGGCCAGCATTTCATGGCTGGCAGCGCGCAGGGCCGCTTGCAGGCATTCGTCGAGCAGGGATTCTTCATTATGTGCCGGGATCAGAATACCGATCATCGCAGGCCCTCCAAAGTGGCCACCGAGCGCGAGTCGCGGCCCCAGAGGTCAAGCATGAAATCAGCGTCGCGGTACTGCAGCAGACGCGGCAAGTGCAGGTGTTCATCGAGCAACTCGTGGACCTGCTCGGCGCTTTGTGGGCAGTTCTCGATAGGCGGGCGCCAGTGACAGGCCAGCAACTGGCCGTCCGGCGCGAGGGATTGCCGTGCATCGGCGATCAGGTGCAGCCAATCAGCGCGATTGAGGTAGTAGCCCAGTTCGCTGAGGACGATCAGGTCGAAGCAGTCTTCGGGCCAGTCACCGGGTAAGCGGCTCTGGTGCACCTCGGCGTGGACAAAACCCTGCAACCGCGCCTGGGCCAGGCTCACGGCGGCACTCGCGGCGTCGCTGCAGACCAGGCGATCGCAACGGGTAGCGAGTTCAGCGCTCAATTCGCCATTGGCGCAACCGGGTTCGTAAATCGCCCGGTAATGAGGCCGAGGCAGGGCGGCCAGGGTCATCGCGCGTTTGCGTTGTTCGTACCAACGTTGGCGAAACGCCCAGGGGTCGGCGTTGGCCTGGAACAGTTGATCAAAGTAACGGGTGTCGACGCTGGTCGCGGGCATGCCATCCTTGGTCATAGAAAAACCACCTCAAAGGGTTGCAGTAAACGGTCAAGCACATAGGGCGCCAACACGGGCGGCAGGCCAATCTGCGGATCGCCTTCCAACTGGCTGGCGAACGCGTGCACGGCATGCCGTTTGCGCGCGATCAATGCCGGTGCAAGGGGGATTTTCCGCGCCCGCTGCCACGGCACCAAGCTGTCTTCCGGCGAGGCCCAGTGCCAGGTCCACACCGGTAATTCGTGAAAGGTCGCCCCAACCCGGCGTGCCGCTTCGGCGCTGGCCCGGCCAACCGCTTCGTGATCGCAATGACCGTCCTCCCGCCAGGTGCTGAACAGCACGTCGTCGGGGCGGATGTGCCGCTGGATAAACGCCACCAGTTCACTTTCCCGCGCTGCGACTTGGCCATCGGAAAAACCACCGCGCAGCCATTTCAGCCGATGCACCGGCAAGCCCAGGCGGCGCAGGGCTTCGGCAGATTCCTGAGGGCGTATCACGCTGAGTTTTTCCACTGGCCAGCGCTCGGAACCTGGGTGGCTGGCACTGCCGTCGGTGACGGAAATCAATTGCAGGGAGCGTCCGGCGGCCGCCAGCAATTGCAGCAAACCGCCGCAACCGAGCACTTCGTCATCGGGATGCGGGGCGATGATTACCGCGCGCGAGCCCGGCGGAACCAGGGAGAGAATGTCGATTTCCGGCAACTGCGCCAAATGCTGCGAGCCTTGCCACAGGCGCAGTGGGGTGCCCTGGCCAACGATCGGATTGGGTTTCATAGATGCCAGGTTCCGCTGGGAGGCGTCGCGACCAGTTGGCCGAGGCCGGCGAGGTCACGTTCGGCATGGCTTTGGCGCAGAAATACCGGCAGATCGGCGATCAATTGCGCGAATTGTCGGTCCTTGCAGTAAGGCCCGGCGCCAAGGGCATGGCCAACGTGTTCGATCACTCGCTCCGCGCTGTGCTCGACCACTGCCCGCACCCGTCGCGCCAACAATTCCGCCGAGCCGTGTGGCGCCGCATCAATGGTCCGCGCGCTGGCGCACAACACCTGAGTCGCCCCGTGCAACGCGCTGTCGACCGCCCCGAGATGCGCCAGGGCGTGAGGCTCCGGACGTTGCTCGCAGTGCAGGCGCAGGCGATCCGCCAGGCAACGCGCCGCGCCGTACCAACACGCAGCGATGCCGATCCCGCCTTGCCAGAAACCTGGCCGTGACAGATAAGCGCCGGGCTCACCAATTGCAATGCCTTGGGCCTCTTCGAACAACACTTCAACACTGCCGGTAGCGCCCATGCCCACAGCGCACCAGCCCTGATCGGTCACATGAACGCCCGGCTGATGCAGATCAACGGCCACCAACTGCTGTTCGCCGTTTTCATTCCAGGCCGTGAGCAAACCATGGCTCAGCACCGCCGCGCCGGAACACCAGGCTTTTCGCCCGCTGATCGTGCAGTTCGAACCTTGGCCTCGGACTTCAACTCTGGCCTGCGGTGGTTCAGCCGCCCACATGCCCCAACTGCTGCCCGGCGCGACGGCTGGGCCGTCGAGCTGGGCGATGATCGACAAGGCATCGGTATGCCCTTCGTACAACTTGCACAGACGCAGATCGTGCGCGCCAACCGCAGCCAGGCCGCGCCAGCGCTCCAGGGTCTGGCCGCTGCCGGGCAGCGGCAAACGGTCCAGACCCTGCTCGATCAGTGCGCGCAGGCAGCGCCCCAGCGCCGGAGTGTCGGGATACTCCGGTGGCTGGGCGCGGAAGAACGCATCGAGGTCCATGTCACTCTTCATCCTCGTGCTGCAGTTCGAACAGCAGCAGCGAACGGCCGGTCACCGAATACTCGTGCTCGAACTCGAAGCGTTCCTGGCCGCGAATCGCCGGCTGATTGGTATCCAGCATGCAGGTCCAGAACCCGCCGTCCGGCACTGGCGGCAAGCGGAAGTTGACGATGTCATGGTGCGCGTTGACCACCAGCAGCACCGTGGCATCGGCGCCCTTACGGCGGATGCCGGTTTCCTGCGCGCGGCCGTCGAGCAGCATGCCGAGGCAGCGATTGTTGGCGTCGTGCCAATGTTCGCTGGTCATTTCGGTGCCATCCGGGGCCAACCAAGTGACGTCCTTGACACCAATGTCCTCGTTGTAATTGCCGACCAGGAAGCGGTTGCGTCGCAGGATCGGATACGCCAGGCGCAGCTTGATCAGGCGTTTGACAAATTTCAGCAGCGCCTTGCCGTCTTCGCTCAGGTCCCAGTTGACCCAACCGATATCACTGTCCTGGCAGTAGGCGTTGTTGTTGCCGTCCTGGGTGCGGGCAAACTCGTCACCCGCCAGCAGCATCGGCGTGCCTTGCGACAGCAGCAGGGTGGCGAAGAAGTTGCGCATCTGGCGCAGGCGCAGTTCGTTGATTTCCGGGTCGTCGGTCGGGCCTTCGACGCCATGGTTCCACGACAGGTTGTTGTTGCTGCCGTCCTGGTTGTTCTCGTCGTTGGCCTCATTGTGCTTGTCGTTGTACGACACCAGGTCCTTGAGGGTGAACCCGTCATGCGCCGTGATGAAGTTGACCGAGGAATAAGGACGCCGGCCACGCTGGTTGAACATCTGTCCCGACGCGGTCAGGCGGCTGGCGAAATCCGCCAGTTGACCGTCGTCGCCTTTCCAGAAAGCACGCACGGTGTCGCGGTACTTGTCGTTCCACTCAACCCAACCCGGCGGGAAGCCGCCGACCTGATAGCCGCCGGGGCCGCAATCCCAAGGTTCGGCAATCATCTTCACCTGGCGTAGCACCGGATCCTGGCGGCAGGCCACGAGGAAGCTGTGGCGCTCGTCGAAACCGTCGTGGTAGCGCCCAAGGATGGTCGCCAGGTCGAAGCGGAACCCGTCGACGTGCATTTCCGTGGCCCAATAGCGCAACGAATCCGTCACCATTTGCAGCACGCAAGGGTGACTCAGGTCGAGGGTGTTGCCCGTGCCGGAATCGTTGATGTAGTAACGCTTGTCGTCGGGCATCAGCCGGTAGTACGAGGCGTTGTCGATACCACGCATGGACAGGGTCGGACCCTGCTCGTTGCCTTCGGCGGTGTGGTTGTAGACCACGTCGAGGATCACTTCGAGGTTGGCGTCGTGCAGGTGCGCGACCATTTCCTTGAACTCGGCGATCTTGCCGCTGGCCAGGTAGCGCGGGTCCGGGGCAAAGAACGCGATGCTGTTGTAGCCCCAGTAGTTGGTCATGCCTTTTTGCAGCAAGTGTTGGTCGTTGACGAAGGCGTGGATCGGCAGCAATTCCACCGACGATACACCCAGGTTACGGATGTGCTTGAGCACGTCGTCGACCATCAGCCCGGCGAAAGTACCGCGCACGTTCTCCGGCACAGCGGGGTGACGCATGCTGATGCCGCGCACATGGGTTTCGTAAATGATGGTCTTGTCCCACGGCACGCTGACGCGTTGGTCGTGGCCCCAGGTGTGCGCCGGGTCAATGACTTTGCTTTTCGGCACGAACGGCGCGCTGTCGCGCTCATCGAAGCTGAGGTCGGCGTCCGGATGGCCGATGGTGTAGCCGAACAGCGCTTCCGACCATTTCAGTTCGCCCACCAGTTGCTTGGCGTAGGGGTCGATCAACAGCTTGTTGTGGTTGAAGCGATGGCCGTTTTCCGGGTCATAGGGACCATACACGCGGTAGCCGTAAATCAGCCCAGGGTGGGCGTCGGGCAAGTAACCGTGGTAGATCTCGTCGGTGTATTCCGGCAGCTCGATACGTTCGAGTTCCACTTCGCCGGCATCGTCGAAAATGCACAGCTCGACTTTGGTGGCGTTGGCCGAAAACAGAGCGAAGTTGACCCCCAGGCCATCCCAGGTCGCGCCGAGCGGGAAGGGCAGGCCTTCACGGATTCGCGACGGTTCCACATGGGATTCGGGCGCGTCTTTCTTTGTACGGGTCATAAGTGCTCCTGCAAGCGTAACAACGGTAAGGCTGAAGTTTTCTAAGGGCGAGTGCACCCATAGTGGCGGGGAAACCCGCCACGGGTGAGGTCATTGAACGGAGTAGGAAGCGTTAGACGGCCGAAGGCTTACGCGGCGCGCGGGGCTTCTTCTCAACGGCTTTTTCGCCCGGCGGAATCACCGAGGAGGCCGCGGCTGGCTTGGCTTTAGGTTTGGCCTTCGCCGCAGCGGGCTTGGCTTCAGCCTTGCCGTCGAGCTTGCCGTTAGGTTTGCTCTCGGATTTACCAGCAGGCGCCTTGGTGCCAGCCTTGCCTTTAGGTGATTTGCTGGGCGCCAGCGCCTCGGCTTCAGCCAGTTTGCGCGCCATCTCCCAGTGGCGGCTCTCCTGACCCTCGGGTTTTCCTTCCGACTCCCAGATCTGGTAGGCAAATTCACGTACGCGTTTATCGTCGGTACTCATCGCAATGCTCCTGCACTGAACTCAAGCTTAGGTAAACAATTGAATAAACAGATTGACCGGGAACACCCCCAGCGCGGCGCTGATGTTCAGCTCCTTGTGGTGTGTGACTGTGCCGTGGGAAAAAAGTCCCTTCAGGTTTTGCCCGGAGGAGGCGAACGGTAGTTTGACCCGCGTATCGCCCCAACTCAGCGCGTCGACCTGAGGATCGGCACTGTTTGCCAGCAAGTTGGCCGCGCGGATCGGGACCACGACAATGGCGCGTTGGCCGTCAAGTTCGCGCATGAAGGCGAGTACCCGATGGGCCTGTTCGCCGACCACTTCCAGCGGTTGATAGGCGCCACGGCGGAACAATTCGGCGTGCTCGGCGCGACACTGCAAGGTGAGGGCGATCAATTGCTGTTTGATCCCGCCTTCGCGCCAACTGGCCAACAGTTCCGCAGGGCTCGACGGTGAATTGAGCGCTCGTTGCCGCGCGGCATAATCCACCGGCCGACGGTTATCCGGATCGACCAGGCTGAAATCCCAGAACTCGTCACCCTGATACAGATCCGGCACACCCGGCACGGTCATACGCAGCAAGGTTTGCGCCAAACCGTTCAGCGCACCGGCCGGGGCAATGTGCTGCACAGCTGCGCAGAGGGCATCGCGCAGCGGTTGGCCGGCGTCGCTGAGCAGCAGTTTTTCCAGGAACGCCTGGGCCGCTTGTTCATAGCTGTCGTTGACTGCGCTCCAACTGCTTTGCAGCTTGGCTTCGCGCAAGGCCTTTTGTTGCCACTGCCAGACGCGCTTGGTGTACTCGGCCAATCCCTCTGCGTCGTCACTGCGCAAGTCCAGCGGCCAACTGCCGAACAGCGCCTGATACAGAAACAGCTCATCCCCTGCAGTCGGTGAGGCCGGGTCATCGCGCAACGGCGCGGCGAGGCTGCGCCAGTGCTCGACCTGTTCGGCGTACCAGCCGCTGTGCTCACTCAGCACCGCCAGTCGCGCTCGGGTGTCTTCGCCGCGCTTGTGGTCGTGGGTTGCCGTAGCCAGAAGATTGTCCGGGAATTGCGCCAATCGCTGGGCGCAGGCCTGATGGAAGTCTTCGACCGGCGCGCTGAATTGCTCGGTGCTGAAGCCGACATCATTGCGCGACAGCAACACGGCCGAACGATAGAACGCGGTGTCTTCCACAGCTTTGGCGGCGGCGGGCGAGGTCAGTTGCTGGAAGCGCACGCAAGCATGTTTGTTGACCTTGCGCGCCCGACCGATCGGCCGATTGCGCCACGGCTCGCCACCCAGCCAACCGGCCAACGAATCGAGCACCGGCCAGTCAGCCTCGCTGAGGGTTTGCCGCGCGCCACTCATGGCTTGCTGGAAAAACACTTCATCCTGTTCGGAGCGGCCAAGCGGGCTGATGTAGGTGCGGTACACCGGGAAGTGCACGATCAATTCCTGCAAGGCCCGACGAATCGCGCCCAGGGTCAGGTCTCGGGTCATCACGTCGCCCCGAGCCAGTTGCAGCAAGGCCTGGGCAACGCTTTCGAAATCCCCGGCCAGGGAACCGTTGAGGATTTGCTGGCGCGCCAGTTGCGCTTCCTGCTGGAACTGCGCCGGACGCTCGCTGTGCTTGCTCCACAGTTCGCCCAAGGTCGTTTCGCCTTCGGGATCGTGTTGCAGCAGCGACAGCTGATTCATGAATTCGTAACCGGTGGTGCCGTCCACCGACCAGTCGCGGTGCAGTGTTTCGCCTTCGCCGAGAATCTTCTCGACATAGATCGGCACATGCCGACCCGGCGCCAGGCTGTCGACCCGACGCCGCAGTTTGCGGCAGTAGCCGCGCGGGTCGGCGAGGCCATCGATGTGGTCGATGCGCAAGCCGTCCACCAGGCCCTCGCCCAGCAACTGGAAAATTTTCTGGTGCGTGGCTTCGAACACTGCCGGGCGCTCGACTCGCAAGCCGCCCAACTCGTTGACGTCGAAGAAGCGCCGCCAGTTGATGTCATCGGCGGCGGTGCGCCAACTGGCCAGGCGATAACTCTGGCGTTCCAGCAACTGGTGCAAGCGTTCAAAGCCGTGGACCTGGGTCGAATCATACTGGCCCAGTTGCTGCTCGATGGCCGCACTGAACAACGGCTCGGCCGCCAATTCCGCCAGTTCGGCTTGCAACGGCACGGCCGAACCGTGGGCGTCGCTTTGGTAGCTCAGGGCGCTGAAGCGATCGGCCAGGTATTTCAGGCGTTCGCTTTGCGGCTCGTCGAAGTCGTCGGTGGGCTTGAGCAGCTCACCGTAATTGCTCGGGCAAATCGGGAAATGATGGTCGTAGTGTTCGACGTAAAAGCCGCGCTCCGTATCGAAGCGCAGTTTCAGCGTGCCTTCCTGCAACGCCACACCGTAGTCGCTGCCCAAAAACGGCAGCAGCAGTTGGCCTTCCATCAACGGGTCGGGGGAGTGCCACTGGATGTCGAAGAATTCGCCATACGGGCTCAGTCGGCCCCAGCGCAGCAAGTCGAGCCACCAGGGGTTGTCGTTGCCGCCCACGGCCATGTGGTTGGACACGATGTCGAGGATCAAGCCCATCCGCTGTTCGCGCAGGGCGCTGACCAGACGCCGCAGCGCCGCTTCCCCGCCCAGCTCGGGGTTGACCTGGGTGGGATCGACCACGTCGTAGCCGTGCATCGAACCGGCACGGGCCTTGAGCAATGGCGAGGCGTAAATGTGGCTGATGCCCAATTGCGCGAAGTACGGCACCAAAGGCACCGCGTCGTCGAGGGTAAAGCCTTTATGAAATTGCAAACGCAAAGTTGCGCGTAGCGGTTGAATCGATTCGCTGTTCATCGGTCACGCTCGGCCGCCTGCAATCGCGCACAGGCGAGCATTTCCAGACGCCGGGCGGCGTCCTCGTCATCCAAAAGAATTTCGCTGTTGTCCCGCAACCGGCGGCGCCAGTTCGGGTGGCTGTCGATGGTGCCAGGGAAGTTCGCCTGCTCGTCGATGCCCAAGGCATCTTCCAGCGGCAACAGCACCAGTGGCGCTCGGGTGTGGCCGAGGAAACGCACGCTGGCGTCCAGCACTTGATCGGTTTCAATGCTTTCCTCGCGGAAGTTCTGCGGATCTTCCGCCAGCACCCGGCGCAAGCCTTCACGCTCACGCTGGCGATGCTGGCGCCACTCGATCTCGCCGTTGGCGTCGGTCAGGCCCAGGCGCGCGTTCCAGTCGATATCGCGACCATGCCACCAGCCATTGAGTGTGGGCAGGTCGTGGGTGCTGGTAGTGGCGAGAGCATTGTCCGGCCAGTCGAGGGTCGGTTTGAAGTGGGTGTTGTCCTGTTCGAACAACAGCACGCGCATGCCGAGGATGTCGCGGGCGATGAGTTTTTCCCGCAGGCCATCGGGCACGGTGCCGAGGTCTTCGCCGAGAACAATCGCCTGATGGCGATGGGACTCCAACGTCAGCAGGCGCAGCAGGTCATCCACCGGGTAATACAGGTAGGCGCCGTCGGCGGGCGGCGAGTCGTTGGGGATCACCCACAACCGTTGCAGGCCCATGACGTGGTCGATACGCAAACCGCCGGCGTGGGCGAAATTGGCCCGCAGCATTTCGATAAAGGCGCGGAAGCCGTTGCGCACCAAGCCCTCGGGGGAGAACGCAGAAATCCCCCAGCCTTGGCCGCTACGGTTGAGAATGTCCGGCGGTGCGCCAACGGTCAGCGAGGCGAGCAATTCATCCTGCCGGCTCCAGGCCTGGCTGCCGCCACCGTCTGCGCCCACCGCCAGGTCGGCGATCAGGCCAATGCCCATGCCGCTGCTGCGCGCAGCGTTTTGCGCACGCTCCAGGCAACGGGCGATCAACCATTGGCAGAAAGCGAAGAAGCCGATACGGCCGGCATTTTCTTCAGCGAAATCCGCCAGCGCCTGGCTGCGCGGGTCGCGCCATTCTTCCGGCCAGTGGCGCCAGTCGAGGGTGTCGCCCTTGGCGGCGCGCGACTCTTGGATGGCTTCAAAACGGCAATGGTTTTCCAGGGCTTCACCACCGCTGTGGCGGAAACTGCTGAAGTCGGCGTGCAGCGGATGCTCACCGTGTACGAAGCCTTCGTACAGCGCTTGGAGGATGCGGTGCTTGGCTTCTGCTGCCACCGGCCAATCGATCAATGGCTGGCTTTCCAGATGCTGCAGATCGGCGCCGAGCCCGGTGCTGTCGATGGCCGCGCGCAGCGCGCGTTCACCGAGGATTGCTCCCGGCGCGGCGTACAGGCTGTTTAGGAACAAGCGGCTGGACGGCGAATATGGGCTATAGCGTTGGGTGTCGCTGCTGAACATCGCGTGCAGCGGGCTGATGGCCAGAGCATCGGCACCGCGCTCACCGGCCACCCGCGCCAGGTCTTCCAGCGCCTGGGTATCGCCAAAGCCGCCATCGCCGGGCCGGCGCAAGGCGTACAACTGCACGCTCAAGCCCCAGGCCCGGGGTGTGACGGTATCGACTGCATCGCCCACGCTGTAGCAGCGGGGCGGCGCCACGGCGAGGGTGAAGTGCTGGCCGTCGATGCTGACGTGCTGGTAACCGACCGGAATCATTCCCGGCAGCACGGCTTCGGCATCGAGCTTGAGATTCAGGGTAGCGCCATCTTCGAGCTGAATCTCGCAGGGCGTTTGCGGGGCAAAATAGCGCGAAAGGTCGACGCCGACGCCCGCGTCAGCGGTCAGCAGCGGTGGCAATTGATGATTGAGTTGGACGGCTTGCAATTCCAGCAGGCTGGCGTCGATTTCCTGGGCAGTGCTGGCCGGATGACCGAGGCCGGTAAGCACGGCGCGCAGTACGGCAGGCTCGACTTTCTGTGGTCGGCCGTTGGCATCGATCCAATCGACCGCCAGCCCGGCTCGGCTGGCGAGTATTTCCAGTTGCGCATCGCTCATGGGCGCTCTCCAGTAGGGGAAGTCAAAGTGACAAGGGCGCTGTAAGCGGTCAGTTCGTTACCCTGTTGCGGCGCACTCTCGAACAACACGCGCGCCTCGGGTGATGGGTGGTAGGCCACAGGCCGGGCGCTGAGGTTCAATCGAATCTGCAACTGGCTGCCATCCCCCAGGCGCCAGCGTGCACTGACGGCGTGATCGGCCAGCACTTCAGCGCCTAATGCTTGTGCAGCCGGCAAGCGCGGGGTGATTTCGCGATGGCGCAGGCTGAGCAGTTGTTGATAGAGGCCGAGCATGCTGTTTTGCGTGTTGTCGGTCAGGTCCGGCCGCGAGTCGTCGAAGGTGCCTTGGGCATTTGGATCGGGAATTTGCTCGCGCTTGTGCTCATCAGCGAAGGCGCTGAACGCGGCGAATTCATTACGTCGACCTTCGCGCACCAGGTCCGCCAGTTCGCCGTGGTGACTGGTAAAAAACAGGAAGGGCGCATCGGCGGCAAATTCATCGCCCATGAACAGCATCGGAATCATCGGCGACAACAGGAGCAGGGCGGTGGCGGCGGCCATGGCTTCGGGCGAGGTCAATTGATGCAGACGCTCACCGAAGGCGCGGTTGCCGATCTGGTCGTGATTCTGCAGAAACAACACAAAGGCGCTGGGCGGCAGATGGCCGCTGGGTTCGCCGCGCGGCGTGCCATGCCGGGTAGTGTGGCCTTGAAACACAAAGCCTTGGCTCAGACAACGGGCCAGTTGCTCGGTGGGCTGCTCGGCATAGTCTTCGTAATAGGCGTCAGTTTCGCCGGTCAGCAGTACATGCAGGGCATTGTGGCCGTCATCGTTCCACTGTGCGTCGAAACCTTGCTGCAGCAAGCTGGCCTGGTTGTGCTCGTTTTCCACGGTTAACCAGACGTGGCGGGCCGGGTCGACCTGCTGGCGAACCTTTTGCGCCAATTCCTGGAGAAAATCCGGGTCTTCGATGGCGTGCACCGCATCCAGGCGCAAGCCGTCGAAGCGGTACTCCAGCACCCACATCAGGGCGCTGTCGATGAAGAAATCCCGCACTTCCCGGCGGCGGAAGTCGATGGCCGCGCCCCATGGCGTGTGTTGGTCTTCGCGGAAGAAGCTTTTGGCGTAGCGATGCAGGTAATTGCCATCCGGGCCGAAGTGGTTGTAGACCACGTCAAGGATCACTGCGATACCGTGGCCATGGGCGGTGTCGATCAGGTGCTTCAGTTGCTCGGGCGTGCCGTAGGAGGCGTGCGGCGCGTAAGGCAGGACGCCGTCATAGCCCCAGTTACGATCACCGGGAAATTGCGCCAACGGCATCAGCTCAATGGCGGTCACCCCCAGCGCGGCGAGGCGCGCGAGTTGGGTTTCGACCCCGGCATAACCGCCGAGCAAGCCGACGTGCAGTTCGTAGATCACTGCTTCGTGCCAGGGCCGACCTTGCCAAGCTGTGTGCTGCCATTGGTAAGCCAGCGGATCGACGACAATGCTCGGCTGATCCAA
Source organism: Pseudomonas rhizozeae (assembly GCF_031583775.1). Taxonomy (NCBI): domain Bacteria; kingdom Pseudomonadati; phylum Pseudomonadota; class Gammaproteobacteria; order Pseudomonadales; family Pseudomonadaceae; genus Pseudomonas; species Pseudomonas rhizozeae. The sequence continues at coordinate 53,157 of NZ_JAVLSB010000055.1, read as the reverse complement.
ATCGCCGGCCTGGGCCCGCGAGGCCGGATCGGGGACCGACAGTTCGCCATCGATGTTGTAGCGGTAGCGCGTGCCAGGAGGGCAGCGGGTTTTCAACACGAACCAGCCATCGGCCTGGGGCAGTAATGGCAAGGACGTTCCATCGTCAAACTCGACGCCCACGTAAAACGCATCTGGCGCCCAGAGGGCGAAGCGGGTGTATTCCGCATCCAGCAGGGTTGCGCCGTGGGGCCAGGTTTCAAGGGTCCGTAACGGCATCTATGAAAACCTCTTTCTATAATTTTTGCGATTTACCCAAGGCCTTGGCGACCAGCCGTTCGTAGAGTTCGGCGTAGGGTTCCACGGCTTTGCTCCAGTTGAACGGCGCAGCCATGGCGCGGCAACGCATGGCGTTGAGCAAATCAGGGAAGGCGAAGACCTTGAACGCGCGGCTGAGGGCTTCTTCGTAGCTTTCAACCGTGGATTCGTCGAACAGGAAACCGGTGACGCCGTTTTCGATGGTATCGGCCAGACCGCCGGTATTGCGTGCCACCGGCAACGAACCGAAGCGCTGCGCGTACATCTGGCTCAGGCCGCATGGCTCGTAACGCGAAGGCATCAGCAGGAAGTCGCTGCCAGCGAACATACGACGGGCATCGGTCTCGTTGAAGCCGATCCGCACGCCGATCTGCCCCGGAAAGCGCAGTGCCAGTTCGCGCATGGCTTGTTCTTCTTCAGGCTCGCCGCGACCGATGATCGCGATCTGCCCGCCGTGGTTGACGATGAACTCGGCAACCGCTTCGGTCAGGTCCAGGCCCTTCTGGTAAACCAGGCGCGAGACCACGGCAAACAGCGGGCCCTCGGAGTCGTCGAGGCCAAACAGGTCGCGGACATGATCAGCGTTGCGGGCCTTGCCTTCCCAGTCGCCGATGGCGAACGGGCAGTCAAGATGCGGATCGGTGGCGGCGTCCCAGCTTTCGTCGATGCCGTTCGGGATACCACTGAGCAAACCTTGCTGGGTCTTGGCGGCAAGGAAACCGTCGAGGCCGCAGCCGAAGGCTGGAGTAGTGATTTCCTGAGCGTAAGTGGCGCTGACCGTGGTGATGTGGCTGGAATACGCCATGCCGGCCTTGAGGAACGACATCTTGCCGTAGAACTCCATGCCTTCCTGTTGCAGCGCATGCACCGGAATCCCCAGCTCCGGGCACGAGCCCAGGCTGACCACGCCTTGGTAGGCGAGGTTATGGATGGTGAACAGCGTCGGCGTGCGCTGACCGCGCCAGTGCATGTACGCCGGGGCCAGGCCAGCTGGCCAGTCGTGCGCGTGGACCAGGTCCGGGCACCAGTGGATCTGCGCCAGGTTGGCGGCGATGTCCGCAGCGGCCAGGCCGAGGCGTGCAAAACGAATATGGTTGTCGGGCCAGTCACGGCCGTTGTTGGCACCGTAAGGCGAACCGTCGCGCTCGTACAGTTCAGGGCAGATCAACACGTAGATGACCAGGCCGTCGGGCATGTCCATGCGGCCGATCTTGCACGGCGGCAGCGCGGCATGACCGCCGACTTCGCCGATGATGTGAATCGGGTTCTCGCTATTGAGCACTTGCGGATAGCCGGGGATCAACACGCGCACATCGTGCAGGTGGGCCATCGCGCGTGGCAGCGCGGCGGAAACGTCGCCCAGACCGCCGGTTTTCACCAGGTCGGCGATTTCCGAGGTCACAAACAGCACTTTCTTTTTGTTCGGGTTCTGACTTGGAACGGGCAGCAATGTCTTGGCGCCTGGAGCGATCACCGTACTGACCTTCGCACTGATGGTCGGTTGATGAGGGCGCTCTCCCTGAATATCTAAAGCCGCACTGATCATGTGTCTCTCCCGTGTCGTTGATCTCATTCTGGCCTTGGCATTGGCAATGTTCGTGGCCACATCCTGCGGCCGGGCGCAAACGCGCCACGCAAAGGGAAGCAATCGCAACCCGATACGCTGAAGCAAATGGGTGGATAGGCCGTTGCAAGGAATGAACCAGTGGCAGAGGCCCTACCTTTACCCTGACCCGTCGCCGAGGCTAAAAGTTTCGACTTTTTTAGCGTTGGTTGACCCACTGGTTTTGCCCTGCGAAATCCAGTCTAGGCCAGAAGCTAGAGCGGGGCAGGGACAAGCGGGAAAATTGTTCGACAATCTGAATGGGGGGCTGAGCGGCTGAGGCGATGAACGGTCAATGCACCGACCTTGGGCGGAAGATTCGGGCGGCCGGTTCAAAAAACGGGCGGGGCGGAAAAGGGCGGGCGCACTGGATTGGTGCGCCCACCAGAAGTTCTGAGGGAGGTTTAGCTCAACACGCGAATCGGCTCGCCCACGGCCCAGGCATCGATGTCTTCGATCATCTGCGAGAAAAACAGCTCGTAGTTCTGCCGGCTGACGTAACCGACATGCGGCGTGGCCAAGACATTGGGCAAGGTGCGGAGGGGATGGTCGACGGGTAACGGTTCCTGGTCGAACACATCCAGTGCAGCGCCGGCCAGTTCGTGGTTCTGCAACGCCCGAATCAGGGCAGCCTCGTCCACGATCGGACCGCGGGCGGTGTTCACCAACAGGGCATCCGGCTTCATCCAGGCCAGCGCTTCGGCATCCACCAGGCCACGGCTGCGGTCACTGAGCACCAGATGCACCGAGAGAATGTCCGCGCGCTCGAACAACGCCTGCTTGCTGACATAGGTCACGCCCACCGAGGCGGCACGCTCAGGAGTGAGGTTTTCGCTCCAGGCGATGACCTTCATGCCGAACACCTGGCCAAACTGCGCGACCTTCTGCCCGATACTGCCGAGGCCCAGGATCGCCAGGGTCTTGCCGTGCAGGTCGCCGCCCAGGCCTTGTTGCCAGAGGCCGCCGCGCAAGGCATTGGCTTCCACAAGCAGATTGCGGCTCAGGGCCATCAGCAAGGCCCAGGTCAGCTCCGGCGCTGCATGCTTGTAGCTGTCGGTACCGCTGACGGTGATGCCCAGCGCAGTGGCGGCCTTGATGTCGATTGCCGCGTTGCGCATGCCACCGGTGACCAGCAGTTTCAGTCGGGGCAAGCGGCGCAGCAGGTCTTCATCGAACCGCGTGCGCTCGCGCATCACGCAAATCACCTCGTAACCGTCGAGGCGTTCGGCGAGGGTGTCGTTGTCGGCCGGAAACTCGTGCAAGAAGTTGACCTTGCCCACGGCTGCCAGTACCGACCAATCCACCACTTCTCGCGCGACATCCTGCCAATCATCGATTACCGCAATCTGCACTGCCATGAGCGACCTCTTTACTGGGAAGGAGTGTTCAGCCAGCCCAATAGGGCTTGATGAAATTGCGCCGGTTCTTCCATCTGCGGGGCGTGGCCCATGCCCGGGAACTCGATCAGGGTCGAGCGCGGAATCAGTTTGGCCACCTCTTCGCCCAGCTCCTCGTAGTGACCGAGTTTCGCCTTGACTGCCGGCGGCGCGATGTCGCTGCCAATCGCGGTGGTGTCGCTGGTACCGATCAACAGCAGGGTGGGCACGCTCAGGTTCTTGAACTCGTAATAGACCGGCTGGGTGAAGATCATGTCGTAGATCAGTGCCGAGTTCCAAGCGACTTGTTTCTGCCCCGGTCCTTTGTTCAATCCGGCGAGCATGTCGACCCAGCGGTCGAACTCCGGCTTCCAGCGCCCGGCGTAGTAAGTGTTGCGCTCGTAGGTGCGGATGCCGTCGGCGGTGAGCTTGAGTTCGCGCTCATACCATTGATCGACGCTGCGGTAGGGCACACCAAGGGCTTTCCAGTCTTCCAGGCCGATCGGGTTGGCCAGCACCAGGCGCTCGGTCTGCTGCGGATACTGCAATGCGTAGCGGGTGGCGAGCATGCCGCCGGTGGAGTGGCCCATGACGCTGGCTTTGGCGATGCCGAGTTTTTCCAGCAGGGCGTGGGTATTGCTGGCCAGTTGCTGGAATGTGTACTGGTAATTGTCGGGCTTGCTGGAGGTGCAGAAGCCGATCTGGTCCGGGGCGATCACCCGGTAACCGGCATCGCTCAAGGCTTTGATCGAGCTGTCCCAGGTGGCGCCGCAGAAATTCTTACCGTGCATCAGCACGATGCTCTGGCCGTTCGCTTTGCCTTTGGGCGCGACGTCCATGTAGCCCATTTGCAGGGATTTACCCTGGGACTGGAACTGGAAATGCTGGACCGGATAAGGGTATTCGAAACCTTGCAGTTCCGGGCCGTAGCTCGGCGTCGGGTCCTGAGCGAGGGCGACGGCGGGCAATGCGCCGGCCAGCAACAGGGCGGGCAACCAACGGGACGGTGTGGCGGACATGGGCGAGCTCCTTTTCAAAAATTGATCGATCCTGGGTCGGGTCGATTAGGGCGAGATTAAATTCAGGCAGGGATGGAGCCGTTGGGTTCAACCGATCCAGCCCAGCGTCAGCAGTGCTACCACGGCATAACGCGCGGCTTTGGCCAGGGACACGATCAGCAGGAAGCGTCTAAGGGGTTCGCCCATGACCCCGGCAATCAAAGTCAATGGATCGCCAATGATCGGCAGCCAACTCAGCAGCAGCGACCAATGCCCGTAGCGTTGGTAGTGACGCTTGGCGCGCTCCAGTTGCGTCTCGCTGAGCGGAAACCAGCGCCGATCATGGAAGCGTTCGAGGCGCCGACCCAGCCACCAATTCACCAGCGAACCCAGCACATTGCCCAGCGTCGCCACCGCGAGCAGTGCCCAGAGCCAATGGCGCCCGTCCACCAGTAGCGCCACCAGCAACGCTTCGGATTGCAACGGCAACAGGGTCGCGCCACCCAACGCCGCGAAAAACAGGCCGAAGTAACCGGCGGTGATCAACGGGCGGGGTAGTCCGCCACCACCAGGTCAGTGCCGTCCGTCTTCAGGCCGATCACTTGGTAGGCGTCGCTCATACCGTCCATTTCCATGCCTGGCGACCCCATGGGCATGCCTGGCGCGGCAACGCCGAGCAGGTCACCGCGTTTGCTCAAGGCCAGCACTTGCTCGGCAGGCACATGGCCCTCGACAAATTTGCCGTTGATCAACGCGGTGTGACAGGAGGCCAGGCGTGGCGGCACGCCGTGCTGCTGTTTGAATTCGCTCATGTTGGCTTCGACGCGGTCGTCGACCTTGAAGCCGTTGGCTTGCAGATGGCTGATCCATTTTTTGCAGCAGCCGCAATTGGCGTCGCGGTGCACTTCAATCGGGATCAGATCGGCAGCCTGGGTAAGGGAGGAGATGAACAGGACGCTCAGGGCGGCCAGACGCAGGTGAGTTCGCATGGGATGGTCTCGGCTGGGAAGACACTCAAAAAGAAGCATTCTGACCAATTCGCCCGCGACTGCGCTGCGAGATTGTTTCCAGTTGCTACGCAGCACTGGCACAGGGTGATGCCGTCGGGTGAGAAGAACCCTGTAAGCGCGCGAGTGTTTTTTGTGGGTAAATCAACTAAGAAAATTAAAAACTGACGGTTATACCAATTCGTCAATAACTCCATAGTCCAATAAAAACAGGCACTTGCGATTTGTATCTAAAGTGTATGAGAATTGTAAAACCTTGAAACAATCGCTGGTCAGTACACTCCAGCGCGTCAATACTTGCCGCCGACTTTCGTCGTGCCGGACAACGCTTTTTCATGCATATGGACATTCACTCATGACTATCGGAGTTACTGGAGGCTGGACTAACAAGTCGGGTTTGTTAGTCCAAGATACAGGCACCACCCAGCCGAAGAGCCAAAGCGCGAAGGTCCGGCAAATGCTGGATCTGGTGGGTAACGACCCCAACGCGTTGAATAAAGCCAGAATGGATGAATTGAAGATCTTCAAAAACGTGAAGGGCTTCGATCCGACCAACGTTTCGGCGGCGCAATTGGGCGGCATGAGCAATTTCCTCTTGAGTACCGGCCTGATCAGTGATGTCACCGCGTTGACGCTGAGTAATGCGGGCGACAAGTTCGATCGTTTTGGCATCCAGAGCGACCCGGATGCCAAATTCAATGCACTTGAATACTTCGCGACGCAATTGGACGCTATTCAGCAAAACGCCTTGAAAGGCAACAAGTACGGTGCGTATTTGATCCCGCAATACAAGAAAGCCATTTATGTGCTGCAAAATCTGAAGACCTACGGCATGGGCAACGGCTCGACTGTCCCGACCGACAAAGGCGTCAGTTCAAAAGTCTGAGCGCCGCGCCCATCGTTCGGCGCGAGGGGCGGTCACCCTCGCGCCATTCAGCCCATGGCCGCTGCCAGGCGCTGCATGTGCGAGCAGTCGATGGCCAGCGCCCGCGGTTTCACCCCGCGATGAAACAGCGCCAGCCACCCCTCAGGCCCCGGCGCGGGCATGATGCCGCTAAAGCGAAAACCCAGTGCCGATAAACGCTGCATGTCCTGGGCGAAGCTCAAGCCCAACCCGAGCTTCAGTGACACCAGCCAATGCGCCGGCAATCGGTCCAATTGCCTGAGAATCCGTTTGTCCAGGCGCTGGATCACCAGCTCGATACGCTCCTGCTGATACAACGTGGTCATCGCGGCCGGACTGATGCGCGGCCAGTTCGACTGGGTGCCGAAACGCAGCGTCAGCGGCTCCATCAATTCGCGACTATCCGCCGGCCATGCCAGCGGTGGCAGCGGACGGCGATGGCCCGCGACCATCTGGCAGCCGATGATCATAGTCTCCTGCGGCGACTGGCCGAACGGCGAGGCCACGTAATCCGGCAGCACGCCGCAGTTATGAAAGCCGATACCGCGCGCCAGCCGCTGGGTGTAGGGATGGCTGGTGACCTGCTTGATGCTCAGGGTATGCAGATGCAGTCGCGGCGCCCGGCGCACCAGCTCGCGACCCAGGCGAGTGGCGATGCACTGGCCCTGCGCCTGCGGGTGTACCAGCAACAGCGCCAATTCCGCCTGATGCCGATCTTGCGCGGAACGGCACAGCGCCGCGTGCCCGACCAGACGCCCAGCGTCCCAGGCCAGCAACGAGTACCACTGGCGCCGGGTATTTTGCTGGCCAACCATGATGGGTAGATAAACGTCCGGCTGTGGGTATCGCGGCCCGTATACCTCACTGAACAACTGGCTGACCGCATCGGCATCCTGCGGCTTGAAGGCTTTCAGGGTGACCGGGTTCATGGCTGGCGCTCCCGGCATTGGGCGCCGTAGTCGCGCAGGTCGATGATTCGGCGCAACTTGCCTGAGCGCGGGTGCAGCGAGAGTTGACTGGCCTTGCACGCGCGCACCTCGAATTGTAATTGGCCGTCGTCGATCAACTGCAGCAGCTCCCGATCGCTCCCAACCAATTCCTCCCACAACGCCTGCTCAACCGGCCTCGCGGTGCTGTCGGCCGCTTCCGGCACCCAGTTCAGGATAAAGCGGTCCAGGCTGCCGAAGCGCTCAACCCGCAGTTGCCACTGCGACGTGCCCGCCAGCCGGAGCAACACTTCGTCGAGCTGACTCATGAACAGCGAACGCACGCCGATGTGCACCCGCTGGCTCTGCGCACTGCGGCCCAGCAGCGCGAATTTGCGCTGCGGACCTGGCGGTTCGCGCCAACAGGCACGATCACCCACCGGGTAGCGCAGCAACGGCATCAGCGTGCGATTGAGGTTGGTCACCACCAGCAAGCCCGGACGATCACAGTCCTCGATGGTGTCGTGGGTCTGCTCGTCGACAATCTGCACCCGTACCTGCTCATCGAACACCCGATGCTCGCCCAAAACACAATCCCTGGCGCTGAAGCCAATCAGCCCGGCGTCGACGCAGGCGTAGCCGATCGACGCAATCCGAGCGTTGGGAAAGGCCCGTTGCAGGGTGCGCAACTGGTCGGCGAACAGGCTTTCACCGGCATACAGCAGTGTGCTGACTTGCGGCACTGCGCGCTGCGCCTCCAGCACATGCGCCGCATAACGCAGCAGTTGTGCGGGCACGCTGGCCAGGACGTTGATGTGGTGCTGTTCGACGGCTTGGTCGAGGGTGGCGAAATCCACCGCGCCGGAAAACGGAAACTCGCGCACGGTGACCTGGACATGGGCCAGCGCCTCGTGGACCAACAGGAAACTGGCATACAGGTCGCCGGCAAAGAACAGATTGGCCACGCGATCGCCCGGTGCCAGTTGTTGGGTGATTCGCTGGCCGAACAGGGTGAACATCTGCTGCCATTCCTGACGCGAAAACACGGCGAGTTTGCCGCGACTGGTGGAGCCACCGGTTTTGTAGATCAACGCATCTTCGGCCGGGCCGGTCAGTACCGGCCAGGTGTCCAAGGCCTCGTTACCGGCCCAATACTGCGCCTCCTCGAGCACTGGCAGCAGGTCGAGGCTGTAGGTTGACGGTGCGAGGTGCGCATAGTGTTGTCGGTAGAACGGCGAATGTTGCCGCGCGTAGTTGACCATTTCATCCAGGTTCATGGTTGCGCCGCTCCCGCATCGATTGCGGTGTTGTGCAAGCGTCTGTCCAGCAAATAAGGCACCTTGCCGCTGTGGGCGTTGCGCACGAATTCTGTTGGCAAGCGGTGGCGCACTTCCAGCGTCAACAGCCCGGTGTTGACCAGCAGCGCCAGGCTCGAGTGCTGTAGCAGGCGTTCGCGGACCAGCGTTTCGGGCTGGGCGCAGTTGAACTGCATGTGCTCGCCGCCATCGGCGCGGTAATCAAGCACGATCTGCGCGGCGCCGCCGGCCAGTTCGAGCAATTCGCTGCTGGAGATAAACTCCGAGGTGATCCGCAGCCATTTGCCGTGCCGCTGGTGCAGTTCGAAGCGCGGCGAGTCCAGCCCGCACGGGCAAGCGCCGGGCACCCAGCGACCGCTGTCGCCTACTTCGTAACGCCGCACCTGCTGACCTTCGCGGGCCAGGGAGGTAAATATCAGTCGACCGACCTCGCCGGCGGCCACCGGTGTGTCTTCCTGCAGGTCGACGATTTCCAGGTATTGGGCGTCAGTCAACAGGTGGAAGGTGCCGTCGGACGTGGCGGGGCAGGCGTGTCCGAGCGGCCCGGCATCCACCGAGCCATAGATGGCCGAGCGAATCACGTTGACCCCGCAGGCCTGCATCAATGGCCGGATCGCCTCACTGACATGCTCGCCGCTGAGGTACACCTTGCGCAGGCCGCCGTAGGCGTTAAGACGGGATTGCTCCAGGCTGAACAGGCGCTGCAGGGTGCTGGGCATGCCGATCAAGGTGTTGACGCGCTGGCTGACGATTAGCTCGGCGATTTCGCTGAAGTCATCCTCCAAGGGGGCGCCGATCGGGTACTGCGTGACGCCCATTTGTTCAAGGATCTTCGAGAAACTCGCCAGGCCACCGTATAGATTCGCGCCATAAAACAGGTTGGCCACGCGGTCCTGGCCTGGGTTCAGGCCCAGCGCGAACAACCCATCCGCCACCGCGCGCATTTGCCGGTTGAAGTCGCGGTAGCTGAAACCGGCCAGTGCCGGAGTGCCGCTGCTGCCGCCGGAACGGAAAAAAATCTGCGCCTGGTCCGAGGCCGACCGCGCCATGAAGCTCGGTTTGTCGAGGATCGGCTCACCGTCCAGTGCCGGAGCCACGGACCGTAGGCAATCGAGACTGGCGCGGTGGCTGAGGACCTCGCCTGGCAAACTCACCGACACGCGGCGGCTCAGACGGGTCAAGGCGTAGACCCCGTCGTGGGGTTCGCCGGCGTAGCCATCATGAATCGCGCCTGGGGTGGTGATTCGGCAAATACCAGCGAGCAGCAACGATCGGGCGATGTCCGCTGTGCGGGACGGCGCGACGATCAGCGCACAGCTTTGCAGGCGCGTACGCCACGGCAGCAGCAGGCTGCTCAGTTCTTTAAGCGGCGCGGGGCGTACCAGCAACGTCCGGAACAGCGGTGACGGCGCGAGCTGGCAACTGTGTTCCCACATCACTCGCCAACCGTCGCCGGACCAGACCTGCCCCGGTTGCCCGGCAAAACTCTGCTGCAAGCGCGCGATACTGACGCGGGTGCTGATTTCCGACGATTCCTGAGGCGAAGGCAGAAGGCTCGGCCAGCGCTCATGACGCCGGACGAAGGCCTCGGCCAATTGCTCGCCGATAGACTGCAGAACCTGCGGGTCTTCGCTGTCCACCAACACGCATTGCGGACTGGAGCAGGCCTGCTGGTCGAGCTGGCAGACTTCATCGATCAAGGCGTCGAACGCCGCGCCCGAAGCGGCTTGCGGGCAAACATAGGCGAGGCTGAGCTTGTGCCCCCAGTCGATCCAGCGGCAACCCATCGGCAGTTGTTCGCGGATCGCCTTGAGCGCCGCATCGCCGCCCCAGGCCGAAACGCCATCGGCATGGGCGCTGAGTAGCGGGATCTGCGCGGTACCGACCGGTAACACGGCCACGCAGTCGGCGAGTTGGCCACTGGGGTCTTCCGCCAGCCAGGCCGCGAGCAGGCGGGCGCTGAAACCTGCGTCACTGGAACTGGGGCGCAGCCAGTTGATGTTGCCCGCCAGCAAACCCTCAAGCACCGCGAGAAACGCCAGCAGCGGTGCATTGGACGGAGTCAGGTGCAGCACGAGCCCGAGGGGTTGCCAGCTTTCGAAATGGCTGGAGCGGTAATGGATGCGCCGTGTTGAGTGCGGCTGGTCGCCCAACTCGCGCTCCAGCTTGGCGCTCAACTGGCGCCTTTGGCAAAACGCGATCAGCATCTGCCGCTGTTCGGGATCGAGCGGCAAATCACAGGACGGTTGCGCGAGGCGCTCGGCAAAGCGTTGCGCACAACTGAGCAGCGCTTCGGTCTGCGGCCCGAGCATCAGTTGCGTGGCCAGGCGCGGACGCAGCAAGTCCAGCGCACCTTCGGCGGTCATGGCGGTGTGGAGTTGGCCATTGATCAAGTACATATCAGTGGCTCCCTAACAGTTCAGCGGCAGCCAGCGCGCAACTGCGGCTGGCGCTGGTGCCGGCGCGACCGTGCAGTTCGAACCAGTCAGTGGCCTGGGCGCAGCCGCAGTCGGCGGCGGGATGCAGAGTGGCCAGGTCGCTCATGACCACGGCATGCGCCGGACTGGAAGTGATGTAGGGTGAGAGAAACTGCAACAGACCGGGCTGGCCGTACGGCTGCACGGTGAAATCGCTGGGTCGGCGCACCAGCGCGCGAGCATAGACCGGGACGTGCAAGTGGTGATGTTCACATTCGATGTACGGCACGGCGTGCTCCACTGCGCCATACCCGTCGCGGCAGCGGTCCAGGGCAATGCCCAATTGCTGATGGATGCGCGCGTACAGGTCGGGCTTGGGGATTTGTTCATGGCTGCGGTTTTTCCAGCCACCGCCGAATAACACCAATGACTGCGGCGCCAGTTGAACATCGGTCACGCCGGTGTCACGCATGCGTTGCAGGGCCTGCCAGAGAAACGCCGGGAAGCCGAAAATCCGCACGGGCAAGCCTTCCTCGGCGAATTCCTGCAAGGCGCGGATTACACCGAAACAGTCGAACTCATGGGCGTCGGCCTGACCGGTGCGGCGCAAACCGTAGACCACGCGGTTGGCCGGCGCATAGCGGCAGAGGAACTGATCTGTGAAAGCGCTGCCCAGGGACGTGCGGCCCAGTGGCTCATAACTGAGCAACAGGTAATTGCATGGCGTTTGCGGGGTTTCCCAGCGGTAATGCTGGAAAATCGCGCTGACCATTCCTTGCGCCGCCGCCAGGCTGCGCGTGTCGTAGCGCATGCGACTGAATTGGCCACTGGTGCCGGACGACGTCAGTTCCATGGCCTCGACGCCACTGCTGCTCACCAACAGTCGCTGCTTGAAATAGTCCGCCGGGATCGGCGGTAGCCGCGACCAGTCATCCAACGTCAGTAGCGTCTGGGCGTCCAGGCCATGGGCGGCGAGCCAGGCCTGATATCCGGGAGAGTGCTGGCAGTGGAACCCGGTAATTTCTGCCATGGCGCGCTCAAACAAACCCTGGGGCAGGGCTTGCAGGCAATAGGGTTGTGTCGACGCACACAGTGCATCGGTATGGGGGAAGGTGTTCATGAAAGGACATCTCGTGGGTCAACGTTCGAATCAGTGGCAGGCGGCAGGCGCAGCAACCACGTTATAAGCAAGAGGTAGAGCAGACCCGCCAGGCTGGCGAGTAACGCGAAAGCGCTGGGGCTTTGGCCGGCGCCCGCCACGGTCAGCAGTGCGGCACCGACGCCCATGACCGAGATCGAGATCATCCCGATCAGCGCCGAGACCAGGCCTTTGCTGTGTCCGCTGGCGTTCATCGCCAGGCGGTACAAGGTCGCGTGGCTCATACCCAGCCCGACGCCGTACAGGCTCAGGCCGGTGAGGAGGGCTGCCAGTGGCCTATCGAAAGCGCTGAGTGGCGCGAGCAGGCCGAGCCCGGCCGCCAACGGCCATAGGCCGTGCCGCAATACCTGGGAGAGGCTGAGGCGGGCGATCAACCGACCGAGCAGCAGATTGCCGACGATCACTGCGGCAAACACCGGGACTTGCGCCAGCCCGTAGCCGACGCTGCTCATGCCCAATTGTTCGATCAATAACAGCGGCGACAGGCCGATCCAGGCCACCAGCGGCAGGCCCATGACGCCGAGCGCCAGGCTGGCGGTGACAAATCGGCGGTTGCGCAGCAGCGCCAGATAACCCTGGGCAATCGCGCCCAGGCGCAGTGCCGGTGTGGCAGCGTCGCGCGCAAGGGTCTCGGGCATGCAGCCGTAAAGTCCGAGCCAGGTCAGGGCGCCGATGCACGCCAGCAGCCAGAACAGCTCGCGCCAGCTCAGCCACTCCAGCAGCAGACTGCCCAGCAATGGCCCGAGCAACGGCGAGAGCAAGGCCATATTGCCCAGCAGCGCCATCAGGCGAACCGCGTCGGCTTCACAGAACAGCTCTTGCAGCGCCGGGTAACTCACCGCAATCACAAAGCCCAGGCCCATGCCTTGCAGCACCCGCAGCCATTGGAAGGCCTGGATGTTCGGCACCAGCACCATGGCGCCGCAGGCCAGGGTAAACAACGCGCAACCGATCAGCAGCAAGGGGCGTCGGCCAAAACGGTCCGACACCGGGCCGATCAGCCATTGCACCAGGATGCCGCCAATCAGGTACAGGTAGAACGCGGCGGGTACGTGCGCCGCACTGGCGCCCAGTTCATCGACAACCCCCAACATCGCCGGCATCATCAAGTCGCTGGCCAAGTAAGTGAGAAGTTCGAACACAATGACGCAAACAATAAACCCGAACATTCGGTGTTTATCAGGTGGAATAAGAGAACTAAACATTTTGTTTTTTGATCACTGAAGTTAAACCATGAATGGCCTTGGGTTACTTCAGATTAATCATAAAAAACGTCGAGAAAACTTGGCGATTGCAACCAGTTATGAGTGGCTGGCAGCGGTTTTTCAAAGCGACACAAAAAAGGCAAGATCCTTGAAACAGACCTTGCCCCTGCCAGTTGGAATTAATGCTCCGAAACGCCGAACCATATGCAGTTGAAAGCTTGTTGCGTTGTCGGAGATTGGCTATCGAGAGATTCAGTTATTAACTGGATTGCCGTTAGCCAGCATCGCGCTTGAGTTGTCGAGGGTAATAGTCCGGATTGCCTCGATCATGTTTGTGGTGCCCGCCGCCGTGGGGCAAGAAGGAAAAGCCGCACAGGATCAGGATGACCGAACGGGGGAATCAGCAGTGTGATTCGACGCACCCTTGCGCAGTCCTCATGGTTAACGCCGCAGTGAAGCGAAAAATCTTCATCGGTTGTAACATGTGACCCCGTTTGCCAAGTCGCATCCCATGATCGGGCAGGGACTTGGCATGCATTCGGATACAAACCCGATACACCTCTCACGGTTCAGGAACCCGCAATGACCCAGAAGCAACGTTTGAAATATTCGATTCTGATCTCTTTGATCGTACTGGCCATCATGCTCGGCCTGTCCTGGATGCAGAACGCCGGCATGATCAGCGAGCAGCTGTTCCAGTACATCGCCATTGCCGTGGCAGTGGTGGTCGTGGTGGCCAATGGCGTCATGCGCCGCAAGGTCAAGCCCTGAACGGCGCGCCGCGACCTTACTGACGGCCGGCGAGTAGCGCAGCGGCCTGCTGATGCAGGCTGTAGCTCTTGTCCGGGTTGAGCGTCAGTACCCCTTCGCTGCACAAGCGTTTCAACACTTCGCGCACACTGAGGAAGGACAACGGGATGTCCAGTTCCAGCAGGTGGCTGTGCACGCCGCGCACCCCCAGGCTGCGCTCTTCGGCGGCGGCGCAGAGCAAGGCGTCGATGACTTTCAGGCGGATCAGGCTGGTGCGCAGGCCATAGCTCTTAAGCAACTGGCGGATGCGTTCATTGCTGTGGCGCTCGGCGCTTTTCCCGAACACTCCAGTGCCCGGATTCATCGAAATGCCCGAGGGCGCGTGACTACCGTCCGATGGCAGGTGCGAGTTGTACATGTAAACACTCCTTTTCAGAGCCTGATCAGGAAAAATGGCTGCTCTTACATAACTAGACGTATGAGCGAGCGAAATCATGAAGCCTCGAATGTAGAAATTTTGTCACCGCAGCGTCGCAAACATCCAAAAAGTAAGTGGTTAAGGGTTTTCGACTAATTTTTCCCGGCACGGCTTCGTTATTCTCGGAAGGCCATTTTTCGACCCAGGAGTGAGCGTGATTATTTCCAGGCAGCGATCCACGTTGTGCATTGTCAGTGTGTTGTTGGGCGTAGGACTGAGCCTCGGCGCCAGCGCCCGGACCCAGGAGCAGGCCGCCAGTGTCGACATCCGCCGTACCACCTTTGGTGTCCCGCATATCAAGGCCGACAATGAACGCGGCCTGGGTTACGGCGTCGGTTACGCCTACGGCCAGGACAACCTCTGCCTGTTGGCCAATGAAGTGGTAACTGTCAACGGTGAGCGCTCGCGGTTTTTCGGGCCGGAACAGGTGACCCTGGAGCAGCGGGAAAACCTGGTCAGCGACTTGTATTTCAACTGGCTCAACACACCGACTGCGGTCAACGCGTTCTGGCAAGCGCAGCCGCCGCAGGTCAAGCAACTGATAGAAGGTTATGCGGCCGGCTACAACCGCGCATTGAGCGAGCGTCGTGCCCAGGGTTTGCCTGAACAATGCCGGGATGCCTGGGTTCGGCCGATCACTGCGCTGGACATCATCAAACTGACCCGACGCCTGGTGGTCGAGGGCGGGGTCGGCCGGTTTGCCGAAGCACTGGCCGGCGCCACACCGCCGCAAGCGGTGGCGCAGCGCACCAGCGATGACCAGGCCTTTGAATTGGCGGATGTGCGCATGCAGCGGTTCGCCCTGGATCGCGGCAGTAACGGTGTCGGCATCGGCAGCGAACGCTCGTTCAATGGCCGCGGGATGCTGTTGGCCAACCCGCACTTCCCGTGGATCGGCGGCATGCGTTTCTATCAAATGCACCTGACCATTCCGGGCAAACTCGACGTCATGGGCGCCGCGTTGCCGGGTTTGCCGATGATCAACATCGGCTTCAGTCAGCACCTGGCCTGGACCCATACCGTGGATACGTCCAAGCACTTCACCTTGTATCGCTTGCAGCTCGACCCCAAGGACCCGACCCGCTATCTGCTCGACGGCAAGTCCATCGCGATGACCCGCCAAAGCGTGACTGTGCAGGTCAAGCAAGCGGACGGCGAACTCAAACCGGTGACGCGCGAGGTCTACGGCTCGAGTTTCGGTCCGGTGGTGCAATGGCCGGGCAAGCTCGATTGGGACGCGCACTACGCCTATAGCTTGCGCGATGCCAACTTCGACAACGACCGGGTGCTCAAGCAGTGGTATGCGATGAACACCGCCAGCAACCTCAAGCAACTGCAAGCGTCGGTGCACGAAATCCAGGGCATCCCGTGGGTCAACACCCTGGCCGTGGATGATCAGGGACAGACGCTGTACATGAACGTCTCCGTGGTGCCGAACGTCAGCCAGGACAAGCTGGCGAAATGCAGCGATCCGCGGGCCGGTTTACAAATGTTTGTGCTCGACGGTTCTCGTAGCGGCTGTGCCTGGGACAACCACCCGAAAGCCGTGCAAAACGGTATTTACCCTTCGGACCAACTGCCGCAGTTGGCGCGCAAGGACTTCGTGCAGAACTCCAACGATTCGGCCTGGCTGACCAACCCGGCCCAACCCCTCAGCGAGTTTTCGCCACTGATCAGCCAAAGCGACAAGCCACTGGGCCTGCGTTCGCGGTTTGCGTTGGAACGGTTGAAGGCGCTGGCCGATAAACGCGTAGCGGTCAGCGACCTGCAAGCCTTGGTGATGGACGATCGGGTGTACCTCGCCGGCCAGGTGCTGCCGGATTTGTTGAAGTTTTGCAGTGCCGATCTCGGCGCCGATGCCGCCACCCTGACGCCGGTGTGCACCAGCCTCAAGGCCTGGGACGGCAGCGCCAATCTGGACAGCGGTCTGGGTTGGGTGCATTTTCAGCAGGTGATGGAAGCATTGCTGGAAGCGCCGGACGTCTGGCGCGTCGCCTTCGATCCCAAGGATGCGCCGCACACGCCTCGCGGCTTGGCGGTCGAGCGCGAGCCGGTGGCGGCACAGGTGCGCGCAGCGCTGCTGGCGTCGGCGCAGCAGGTCAAGGAATCCGGATTGCCGACCGACAGTCGTTGGGGTGATATCCAGGTGGTCAACAGCGGCGGTCAGTCGACGCCGATTCACGGTGGCCCAGGGACGCTCGGGGTGTATAACGCAATTCAGAGCGTGCCTGGCGAGGGCGGCAAGCGTGAGGTGGTCAGCGGCACCAGTTACCTGCAAGTGGTGACCTTTGACGAGCAAGGCCCGAACGCACAAGGGCTGTTGGCGTTCTCGCTGTCCAGCGATCCGACGTCGAAGTATGCCCGCGACCAGACGCAAGCGTTTTCGCAAAAGCAGTGGAGTGTGCTGCCGTTCAGCGAGGCGCAGATCAAGGCAGACCCGAATTACCAGGTCCAGACACTGCGCGAGCAGGATGACAAAGCAGGGAGCGTGGCCCAGCACTGAGGCAGGGCTGCTGATAGTGATGCTGATTCAGGCATAAACGAAGGCCGCTTCTCGCAAGAGACGCGGCCTTCAGCTTTTTGGCGGTTGTTGCGGCAGGGCGTTGAGCACCGGATTGCCGTCCTTGTTCTGGGTCAGGTAGACCGGCAGCACCTTGGGCAGCGAGGGCACGAGTCTTTTCATTTCATTGATGTTGTAGATACCGCCGATGCGCAAGCGGCCGGTGCCCTGATCAGCGATCATCACAGGGTTGGCCAGGTAGCGGTTGATCAATGGCAGCGCTTCGCTCAGGGGCAGGTTATCCAGCACCAGTTTGCCGCTGAGCCAGGCCAGCGCATTGTCAGTGGCGTAGGTCTGGCTGATCTGTGGGGAGAAATCACCGTCGCGATAACCGGCCTGCATACCTGCAGTCAGGCGCAAGCCGTCGCCAGGCAAAGTGTCGTTGCTGGTGACCAACACCGAGCCTTCTACCAGATTGACCCGGACCTGATCGTCGTACATCCATACATTGAATCGGGTGCCGGTCACACGCACCTGGCCTTTGGCGGCCTTGACGATAAAAGGATGACGGGTGTCGTGGCTGACAGTAAAAAACGCTTCGCCCTTTTTCAGGATGACACGGCGTTGATCCTTGAAATTGAGATACGTCAGGTCCGTGCCGAGGTTGAGCTGGACTTGCGTGCCGTCCTCAAGGGTGACCAGTCGGACACTGTCCTGCGCTTGAACGTGCTGATAGGCATTTGGCAACCAGCCCAGGTTCCAGCCGCTATAGGCCGCGACTGGCAATGCCAGGACGGTGATTGCCGCTGCCATGCCCCAGGTTCGCCAGGACGTGGTCGGTTTGACGGGCATGATGGCGACAGGCGTAGGAGCGGGATCAGGCGCAATGGCGGAACGAGGCAAGTGCTCGGCGACGTCCCAGATGTCGAGCATGGCGTCGTACTCGAAGGCATGCAGTGGGTCGGCGTCCCGCCAGAGTTCGAATGCCTGGCGTTCCGCCTCGGTGCAGTCTTCCGCATGCAGGCGCATGCACCAATGGGCAGCCGCATCAGTGATGGCGTCGTATTCGGCTTCCGAGTAAGTATGTTCAGTCATCGACTCTTCCTGATTTGCTGCATTCTAACCTTCGAGAGAGTCGCCGAGAACACGGTCATGGCAATTGCATATCAAACTTCATGTTTATTTTCAGATTATCAGGCGATAGGGCCATCGGATTACCTCGGTTATTGCTAATCAGTGATTAAGAAACTATTAAACTCGCCCATTTCAAGGTGAGATATCCGTAGTGCCGGATACTGGATCCAACTGCCGGCCCATTTCGCAGATCAAATAAGCCACCGAATCGGCATTGCGCAAAATGGTGTCGATTCGCCGTTGGGCCGAGTCCACGTCGAGAAAGGCTTGGCGCGCATCGTCAATAGTCTTGGCCCCGGTGGCAGCTTTGACGGCTTTGGCCACGCTGGTTGTGCCGGGGACGTCGCCGAAATCCTGCCAGATATTCAATAAGCTGTTCCAGCGTGCGAACAACTCTTCTCTCGGCGTATTAAGCGAGAGGGCGTTGCGTTGGAAATCCACCTGACTTTGCTTCATCGCCGCGCCGAATCCGGTGATCGGCGCGATAAGATCGCTAAAGGGCCGGCGTGCTTCAAGGAAAGCGATATCGACGGTAGCGGAAAACAGGTGGGAAAATTCGTGGATGATCGTTGCAGCCTGAGCGTGAGCGGTGACGTCAAACGGCACCGTCAAACAGGATTTGTACCAGTCCAGCTGCGGATCGAAAAACAACTCGGTGAAATGCACGGCTTTTTCCTGATCCTCGCCGACCACGAACGCAATTAGTTTGCTGTGTGGCGAGGCGTTCGATCCGACAACAAAACGTTTTGAATCCAGGTCATCCAGCATCGGATCCACCAGCGCTGTGCAAATGGGCACGACCACCGCTTTGATTTTGTCCATCAGGCTGGCGTCAACGGTGCTGACGTCGAACATCTCTTTGAAGAAGCGCTCGAGGCGTGCCGTGGTGGCGTTGATCCGCGCTAACGCCATGTTGTGCATGGCATTGAAAGCGTAGAAACGCGCAAGGTCCAGGGCGTGAATGATGACGCGGGCCTTCTCTGGATACTTGCGGCGAATCTCATCCATGCCGCGCGCCTCGACGTTAAGAAACAATTTGACGTAGCCACGGGTCGCATGCCGATTGTGCATCAACGACATCGCCTTGCCGGTATGAACGCTGTGTTGGTCTAGGTCCAGCACCGGCTGTTGATCAGTGACGATGCGCACGTAAGGGCCGGGATAGGCCTCGCCGACCAGGCGCCACAAAGGCCCGTCTCGACGCACCGGGTAAACCTTGCCGGCAATGGCCGCGTAATGCTGCTGGCTGACGGGAGCCTGATGAGTCCCATGAGTGGTGCGTCGGCCCAGGTCCGCCAGCGCCAGGTCGCGGTTTTCGAAGGCTTGCAGACGTGTTCTGCGCGGATCGGTGATGTGCAGGGCCGACCAGACAGGGGCGACGATGGGCGCTTCAGCGTGCCAGGGCAGGGCGGGTGTCGGTTGCGCGGATGGCGTGCCGCTTTCACGCTCGGAGGCGTGCATCATCCGGCCCAGGTTGACCATTTGCGCGGCACCGGAAATGAACGCTTCGAGGGCGCTCCCCCATTGATGGTTTTGTAATGCCTCGGCCGACGCCTTGAAGTCCTGGTAACTGTGCCAAAGAAATACGCCATAACCGAGTTTGCCCGGCAAAAAGCTCACCGCGCGTTTGATCCCGCTGACCAGCAGTTCTTTAAGCGCAGCCCAGTCCGATTGACCGCGCGTATCACGTTGGCCATCGAGCATCAGCATCAGTAGATCGTGGTTGTCGAGGTAAAAGCGCTGGAGCAGGTTGCCCGCGATGGGCGTATTTCCCAAGGTGACTTCGGATGTTTGCCTGACCGTGGATTTGAACAGGTTGGTGAATGTGGCTTGCTGTGACGCTGGCAGGCGCCGAATCAGCAAGTCCTGCAATGCCCCGGGTGTGTTGAAAGCGGCGATGACTGCCGCTTCATCGCTGAACTCCAACAGCCCGTGGTCGACGGCATAGGGGCAGTACAGCAGGTGTGGTCCGGCCTGGCCGGCGCCCGGGCCCATCAGATACATGCCCAATGCTTTGACGGCGGTCGCGCCGCTGGTGGCCAGCAGTTCCACCGGGCGCACGACCGCCGTAGCGCCATTGATCAGGCCTCGGGCGATGCCGTCCGGCATATCCAGCACTTGCTTGAGCACGTCGAATGCTCCTTTGGAGATCCGCTCCTGCAACATCAGGGCGTGTCCATGGTGCAACAGTTGCCAGGGCACCTGGCGCATGAATCGCTGCCGGCTGATGTTGACCTGTGGATCGCTGCCAGTCAGCCGAGCTTTCAATAGAGCGGTGTAGGCGCTCTTGATGTTGAGTTGCAAGGTCATCTGCCGCACGGCGCCCGCATCCAGCCCGGCGGGCAACGTTTTGCCGGCCTGCGCGCTCACCGTGAAGCCGCTGCCCTGCAGTGCCGAGACGTGGTTCAGGGCGAAGTCGGTCAGGCTTTGCACTGGCCCGGCCAGTGTCAGGTGCGGCGTGATCAACACCTGATCGGCGTCGAGGAACTGCCCGCTGAAGCGGCTTTTCTGCAAGTTTTCAAGTTGCTCGCGTACATAATCGGTCAGGGGTTTGAGACCGTGCAGGTAGTCCTGGTCGTCGGTGACGCTTTGGCGGTATTGCTCCAGCAACTCCAGGTGCAGGGCCTGTTCGGTAAGGGAGGTCATTGCCAGCCAGGGCGGCAGTGATTGCTGGGTGATGATGCTTTGAGCGACTGCCGCTGTGCGAGCCATGCCCGTGGGGACGGGCAGGGTTTTCAAGCGACCAAGCGCTCTGGTCTGGCGGTCGGCACTGAGATTGAGCAAGCGGACCTGATCGCATGCCGACAAGTAATGCTCCAGCGCCGATTGCAAGCGTGTTTCCAGCACATGGCCTTCGATCAGCCGCAAGGGTCCGAGGCGGTAAGTGCGATGGAAAGGACGTGACCCGATGGGGGCATTTTCCAGCAGGCTCATTCGAGCGACGTCGTTATTCAAACGCTGATCCAGCTCGGTACGGGCAGACTGTATCGAGTCGAAGACTTCCAGCCCCCTGGCGGGCGTCCATAAAATGGCCAGTCCGGAGTGACGTGGATCCAGGCCGCCGCGTTCGGTCATCAGTAAACAATGGGCCAACGGCACCCTGTGCAATTGCCCGGAACACACCAGCGTCAGCCACCAGGCGTCCGGGCGAAAACCGTTCAGCCCCGGACGCCGTACGCGGTTCGGTCGATCAGGGTTGAGCACGCATTCGACGATCGCGCGCGCGTTGGCCTGTAAGGTGCCACTGAGCACGCGAAGCTCAGCTTCACTGCGGATGGCCACCGCCCAGGCATGGGCGAGACGGGGTTTGATGCGTTCGATAAAGGCGCGTTGCAACGCTGCGGTGGCAATGGGTTGCTGCGCCCATTCCTGCTGCAACGGCGAGTCGATGCTGGAGCACGTCTTCAGCGCCAGTGCAGCCTTGTCGGCCAGAACCCGGCCAGGCCCTTGCTGACCGACGATCACCGGCGAGGTGCTCCAGCGCCCGCCGGCCTCGAGCACGGTCAGTTGTGGATCGAGCATCCCGCGGATATCCAGCGATTGGTCGAACAAGGCGTGCACGTCGACCAGGCCATCGCTGTGGCGAAATACCGACAGTGCATAGTCGAGATTGCGTTGTTGTTTGCTGAGGATGGTGTCGAACAGCGTCGCAAACACGGGGCCGTTAATCGCTGCACCGGAAATGCCAGGTTGGCTGAAACCAATGAAGCGCTGGCGTTCCTCCTGCGTCAGCAAGTCATACAGTTCGTCTTCGTGGCCCACGGCGCTGAATTTGACTTTCACCGTGTCGAGCAGGTCCTGGTAGTTGTCCAGCACCTGCAAGCCACTGGCGGGGGTGTAGAGGTAAGCTTTTTGCTGCTCGAGCATCAAGGAACCGGCCAGCTCGACATAGTCCGGCGGGTATTCCCACAGGCGCACGCTTTCAACGGTCAGCGGCGGCGTGCCGACAGACTTGTCGCGATCAAACAGACTCATCAGCGCTGCGCTTTGGGTGGGCGTAATGATGCGCTCCTGGCGTTTGAACAGCAGGTCTGCTCGGGCCTTGTCGCTGATGGCCTGGGTAAACAACTGCCGGCGCGATACCCCGGTAACGGCGTCAGTGTTCCAGAAGGTTTCCAAGTGGCTGGCGAGTTGCCGAGTCAGGCTTTCCGCGGTGGTCTTGACTGCGTTATCCCAGTGTTGCTGATCCTGATTGCCCGCCGATGGCGGACGCTGCGGGTGGGTGAACTCACGGACTCGCCCCCTCGGCCAGCCTTGTTGTCGGTAGTAGAGCAGCACGGCGTCGGCCAGCAACATGGAATCGACCCAGCGTCGCGGCGCCGGGGTTCCTTCTACGGATGGGCTGCCGCTGTAGAAGCTGACGTGCGTAACGCGTTGATCAAGGCCCGGCATGGCCGTGCGCAAGGCGTCGTTGAGCATCCGATTCAGCAGCTCGGTCAAGCTAGGCAACTGCAGCAGCGAGGTGAGCAGGCGTTGCGCATTGGCCCGTTGGTTGTCGCGGATCTGCGCTTTCTGATCGTCGAACACATCGCCGCTGATCACCGCTGAACCCAGGCTCAAAGGAGCGGTGTCTTCCAGTGACTGGCGCTGATCCAGGGACAATAGACTCACCAGCTCAGCCCTCGACGCCGGATCGGCCAACCTGCCGCTGAGCGTGGTTTTCAGCAGGGCCAGGCTATCGAATTTTTCCAGACCACCGTAGGGCGTATAGAGCAGCGCGCCCTGGTCCTCCGGCGTCGGATGCAGCACTAAGCTGCCGGACAGGGGAAGGTCGGGCTGGCCGCTGCGCTGGATCAGCAAACGCTCGACGGTCATGGCCGGCGTTTGCGCACTGCGCAAGGCCTGGGTGGACAAGTTGACGTGGCTGAGCCAGGCGAAGTCCTTGAGGCTCAGGCCGTAGGTGGTGGCCCAATCACGCCAGGAACCACGGTTTTCTAGAGCTTCTGGGAAAAACAGCGGAGCTGGGGCTACTGGCATGGCGGGTTCTGGCATAGCGGGTCTCACGGTTGGTGTCGCAGGACCTGGCCTGCAAATCGAGGCCCAGACTAGAAAACCCTTTGCGCTGGGGTGCGGTACATAGTTACCGCAGGCAAATTTATTGACGTGCTATGCACCTGTTGACAGAAGCCTCGTCACGCGTTGTTTAATCGGTGGCTTGGCATACCTCGTTCTCGGCTGTTGCCCCCTCCAATAATGAATAAGCTGGAGCTTCAGATGTCTGCGCAAAATGAACCAGTCCACCTCGCGTTCGATGCGTTAGTGAGCTTGCTGCAACAGATTTTCGTCCGTCACGGCACCTCCGCTGAAGTGGCCGAAACTTTGGCGCTCAACTGCGCTGGCGCTGAGCGCGATGGCGCCCACAGTCACGGCGTGTTCCGCATCCCCGGTTACGTGTCGACACTCAACAGCGGTTGGGTCAATGGCCGCGCGGTACCGGTGGTCGATGACGTGGCGTCCGGTTTCGTGCGGGTCGATGCCGGGGGTGGCTTCGCCCAACCTGCGCTGGCGGCGGCCCGCCCGTTACTGGTGGAGAAAGCGCGGAGCGCCGGGATCGCGGCGCTGGCCATTCACAACTCGCATCACTTCGCCGCGTTATGGCCGGATGTCGAACCTTTCGCCGAAGAAGGCCTGGTGGCCCTGAGCGTGGTCAACAGCATGACCTGCGTGGTGCCGCACGGCGCTGATCGGCCGCTGTTCGGCACCAATCCGATCGCGTTCGCCGCGCCGCGTGCTGACGGCGGACCGATTGTGTTCGATCTGGCCACCAGCGCCATCGCCCACGGCGACGTGCAAATTGCCGCGCGCAAGGGCGAAAAATTGCCAGCGGGGATGGGCGTCGACAGCCTCGGCCAGCCGACCCAGGACCCGAAAGCCATCTTGGAGGGCGGCGCCTTGCTGCCGTTCGGTGGGCACAAGGGCTCGGCGCTGTCGATGATGGTTGAACTGCTGGCGGCAGCGCTGACCGGCGGCAATTTCTCCTTCGAGTTCGATTGGTCCAATCATCCTGGGGCCAAAACCCCGTGGACCGGCCAACTGATGATCGTCATCGACCCGAGCAAATCTGCTGGCCAACCGTTTGCCCTGCGCAGCCAGGAACTGGTGCGGCAGATGCACGCCGCCGGATTGCGGCGCTTGCCGGGGGATCGTCGCCATCGGGAGCGGGAAAAGTCCGCCGCTTCGGGGATCGCCCTCGACGCCGCCGCGCTGGCGCAGTTGCGAGAATTGGCGGGTGAATAAACGCCAGGCACAAAAAAGGCGAGCCGCAGCTCGCCTTTTTCTGTGCCGGATGCCGAATTAACGGCGGCCCAGCAGCAGCCCAACGACCAGGCCAAAACCAGCCGAAACGGCCACGGTCTGCCAAGGGTGACCGCCGATGTAGCTTTCGGTGGCGTCTACGGCCGGCTTGGTGCGATCACGCACGCTGGACACCGAATCCAGTGCCTGTTGCAGTTTTTGCGCGATTTGCCCGCGCAAGGTTTCGGCTTCCTCGCCCACCAGCGAGGCACTGCTCTTAAGGAGTTTGTCCGACTCTTCGATCAGCGCCTGGAGCTCGCTGAACGCTTGATCCTTGATTTGTTCTTCGATGGTTTGCGCGGCATTTTTCCGGGCCATTGTGTGCTCCTTGTAGACGGTAGGCTTGCAGGTGGTAAAGCAGTGAACAATGGAGTCCGCGTGTTGGGTAAAAGTTGCAGCGTTTTTGCACTTGGCGCCGAGCACGGAGATAAATCCACGTCAGACGAAGCGGTCGCACGGTGTAAGATGGCGCCAATTTACACAGCAGGAAATTTCCATGAGCTTCAATCTGGCCGATAAACCCCTCGCCGAACGCGCCGCCCTCGAAGACGAAAAGTCCCGTTTATTCGACCTCTGGCAAAGCAACCTGGGCAAAGCCAAGGGTGAAGCCGCACGGTTGTTTGGCGAGCGCAGCAAGCGCAAAGGCAAATGGTCCGAGTGGGTCCGCTCGGAGCTGGACGGCATGTCGCCGCCCGAGTTCTCCAACATGGTGCGCAGCGAAGTCAATCGCCTGATGGCTGCCAGCAAATAAACGCCGTCAGCTGAAACTGGCGACAATCGCCTCGCGCACGATTAGCAGCAGCGGGTCCTGGGCAGTGTGGGTGCGCCAGCCGAGTTCGATCGGGTAACGCGGCAGCGCCAGCGGGCAGGGCAGCAGCGTCAGCCCGCAGAGTGCGGCGATGCTGCGGGCCGCGTGCCCGGGAATGGTCGCCACCGCATGGCTGCCCTTGAGCAGGTGCGGCAGCGCGGCAAAATGCGTGGTCGAGGCGCAGACCCGCCGGCTCAGCCCGACCGCCGCCAAGCCCTCGTCGGTGATGCCGATAAACCCACCCGACGACACCAGAATGTGTTCGCGCGCCACGAACTCCTCAAGGCTCAACATCGGTTGCCCTTCAGCCAGGCTGATCGGGTCGACCAGGCATTGATAGTCGCCTTCGCCCAGGACTTGGCGGCTGAGTAAGCGTTCGGTGAACCCGCCGGCGGCGATCGCCACATCGATGCTGCGCTCCAGCAGCGCCTGGCCGACGATCTGGCTGTGAGTCTGACGGAAAATCAGCCGAAGCTTCGGTGCGCGGAGGGCAATCTCTTCGATCAGCCGTCGTCCGTAGGCGATCTCAAAATCATCCGACAGCCCGAGCGTCACCGAGCGTCCGTCGAAGTGCTGGCCCGCCGGATCGACCATGGCCAGGCTTTGCCGGCATTTGTTCAACGCTTCGCTGACCACCGGTTTCAACTGGTTAGCCCGCAGCGTCGGCGCCAGGCCGCGCCCGGTACGCACAAACAGTTGGTCGCTATACACCTCGCGCAAGCGGCGCAATGCCGCACTCACCGCCGATTGCGTGACGTTGAGGCGCAGCGCCGCGCGGCTGGCGCTGGATTCGTCGTGCAATGCTTCGAAAACCTTGAGCAGGTTGAGGTCAACGTCGGCGATATTCATTGGGCTCATATCATTAACAAGTGAAGGTGGCTTTATTCATGATCGGGGCCCGTCGCACAATCAGCAACCCCCACTGTCATGGAGTTCGCGGAATGCCCAAATCAATCGTTGCTGCGTTGCAAATCGGTTCGCTGCCCGGCGGCAAGGCTGAGACTCTGGAGCAGATTCTGTCGTGGGAACAGGCCATCAGTGAATCGGCGGCGCGGCTGGTGGTGATGCCGGAGGCCTTGCTCGGCGGCTATCCGAAAGGCGAAGGCTTCGGCACACAACTGGGTTATCGCTTGCCCGAGGGCCGTGAGGCCTTTGCCCGCTATTTTGCCAACGCGATTGACGTGCCGGGCGTGGAAACCGAAGCCTTGGCCGGGCTCTCGACGCGTACCGGGGCAAGCCTGGTGATTGGCGTGATCGAACGCAGCGGCAGCACTTTGTTTTGCACAGCGCTGCATTTCGAGCCCGAGCATGGCCTGGTGGCCAAGCACCGCAAACTGATGCCGACCGGCACCGAACGGCTGATTTGGGGGCAGGGCGATGGTTCGACGTTGTCAGTGATCGACAGCCAGGTCGGGCGCATCGGCGCGGTGGTGTGCTGGGAAAACATGATGCCGCTGCTGCGCACGGCGATGTATGCCAAAGGGGTCGAGGTCTGGTGCGCGCCGACCGTCGATGAGCGCGAGATGTGGCAAGTCAGCATGCGCCACATCGCCCATGAGGGTCGCTGCTTTGTGGTCAGCGCCTGTCAGGTTCAGGATTCGCCCGAGGCGTTGGGGCTGGAAATCGCCAACTGGCCGGCGGACCGTCCGTTGATCGGTGGCGGCAGCGTGATCGTCGGGCCGATGGGTGACGTGCTGGCCGGGCCGCTCAAGGGCAGTACCGGTCTGCTCACGGCACAGATCGACACCGATGACCTGGTGAAAGCGCGCTATGACTACGATGTGGTCGGACACTACGCGCGGCCTGATGTGTTTGAGTTGAGTGTGGATGAGCGGGTGAAGACGGGGGTTCGTTTTATCCAGTGAGGTGTGAGCTGTGCTGCTGGCGTCATCGCAGGCCAGCTCCCACAGGGTTTTGGGTAAATTTTGGAGGGGTTACCAACTGGCCGCAGCGCCGGGCAGGCTGAGGTTGCCGCTGTCGACGAAGCGCATGGTGCCGAACAGGCCGCCCGCCAGTTTGCCGCGCAGGACGTAGGGCAGGTTGTCCAGGGATTGGGTCTGGCTCAGGCCCAGGGTCTGGCGCAGGACCGAGAACGCCGAGACGCTGACGGGGACGGTCAGCACCGCTTCGGAAAAACGCGCGATGCTGCCGCTCTGATCACTCACGCCAGACGCCAACGGGCGACCGTTGACTTCCAGATTCAGCGCCACGCCGTTGTAGTCGATTGCGGTTTCGTTGGGGTTTTGCAGCCGCAGTTTCACAGCGAAGCGCACTTCAAGATCCTGACTCTGCAGCGGCTCGATGCCCACCACGTTGATGTTCAGCGGATCCCGTTGCGGCAGCAGGGCGCAAGCGCTGAGGGTCAGTAACAGCAGGGATGACAGGGCGAAACCGATGAATCTGGGCATGGACAGGCTCTCGACAAAAATGGCGACGCCCCGTGGAGCACAGCGGGCGCCTCCACACTGCGACCGCGTGGTTGGCAGGTCGTTCGCTGTCCGTGGCTTGGGCGTTAGCCGCCCGTCATGTTCATGAACCGCACCACTTGCACGTCATCGTTGAGTTCAAAATTGTGGCGATAGGGCTTGAGTTTCATCGCCTCGATGATCGCCGTGTCCAGCCGCTCCGGGTGTCCGGGGTGGGCGCGCAGCACGGCTTTGAGGTCCACTGCGTGTTCGTTGCCCAAGCACAGCAATAAACGGCCTTCAACCGTCAAACGTACGCGGTTGCAGGTGCCGCAGAAGTTGTGGCTGTGCGGGGAAATAAAGCCCAGGCGAATCTCAGGTGCCTCCGCCAAGCGCCAGTAGCGCGACGGACCCTGGGTCGATTCGGCAGACTCGATCAACGTATAACGTTCGGCGATGCGTTCGCGGACTTGGGCGCTGGAGTAGAAAGATTCGGCACGGCTGTGTTCGCTGATGGTGCCGAGTGGCATTTCTTCGATAAACGAGATGTCCAGTTGCCGATCGATGGCGAACGCCACCAGTTCATTGATCTGGTCGTCGTTGCGGCCCTTCATCACCACGCAATTGAGCTTGGTGTGTTGGAAACCGGCGGCGTTCGCGGCGTCGATGCCACGGATCACTTGGCTCAGGTCACCGGTGCGGGTCAGTTCGCGAAAGCGCTCCGGGTCGAGGCTGTCGAGGCTGATATTGAGGCGCTTGACCCCGGCCTCGAACAGCGGCAGGGCGAGTTTTTCCAGTTGCGAGCCGTTGGTGGTCATGCACAGTTCACGCAGGCCGGGCAGGGCGGCGATGCGTTCACAGAGGCCGACCACGCCGGGACGAATCAGCGGCTCGCCACCGGTCAGGCGAATCTTGCGGGTACCCAGGCCAACGAAGCTTTCCGCCAGTTGATAGATTTCTTCAAGGGTCAGCACCCGTTGGCGGGGCAGGAACTGCATATCTTCAGCCATGCAGTAGACGCAGCGAGAGTCGCAGCGATCGGTCACCGACATGCGCAGGTAGTCGACGCGTCGGGCAAAGCCATCGATCAACACTCGTTCTGACATGACATCCTCGATTGGCGGTGCGGGTCGAAGTGACCGTGCACGCGGGCCGCAACACCGTCGATGTGCGTCGTCGCAGGTTAAAAGCTCTGCGCGGTGCCGTCCAATCACTGCTAACGACCGAGTGATTGACGGCATCTATGATGGCGCTAATGCTGTCAGCCAACCCACTCCCACATGCAAATCGGCCAGGCTCAGGCCGCGGGAATCACGTTGGGCTCGAGAGGCTTGCCGCCCGAATAGCGCTCGGCCGAACCGCTGATCGTACCGTGGGGCACGCCTTTCTCCAGTTCGCTGGCGCCATCGAGCCGCGCCACTTGGTCGGTGCTCAGGTTGAGCGTCAGTGCGCCCAGGGTGGCGTCGAGTTGCTCACGGGTGCGGGAGCCGAGGATCGGGATCAACGCGGTGGTCGAATGCCTGGCCTTGTAGCGCAACCAGGCGATGGCCACGTGGGTCGGGCTGACGCCCAGCTCGGTCGCGACTGCGAGCAGATTGTCCAGCAGCGTGGTCTGCCGGGCGTTGCTCTCGGCGTGTACAAGCACACCCAGTTTTGTCGCGCGGCTGTCGGTGTTGCCTTCGCGGTATTTGCCGGTGAGAAAGCCGCCGCCCAGGGGCGACCACAGCGTCGCGGCCAGGCCAAGCGCTTCGGCCATCGGCAATTGTTCGCGTTCGGCGGTGCGTTCGGCGAGGCTGTATTCGATTTGAATCGCTGCAATCGGCGCGAAGTTGCGCACTTCGGCCAGCAAGTCGGCGCGGGCGATGCGCCACGCCGGGAAGTTCGACAGGGCGCCGTAGTGAATCTTGCCAGCGCGTACCAGGTCATCGAATCCGCGCAGAATTTCTTCCATCGGCGTCACGCCGTCGCTCATGTGCGCATAGAACAGATCGAGATGGTCGGTGTTCAGCCGCTTCAGGCTTTCTTCCACCGCGCGGACCATGTTTTTGCGGTTGTTGCCGGTGTGGGAAATGCCCGCAGCCGGGGTGGTCCCTAGGGAGTACTTGGTGGCGATCACCAGGTTGTCGCGCTCGGCCTGGATGAATTCGCTGAGCATGCCCTCCGACTGACCACCCTGATAACCGTTGGCGGTGTCGATGAAATTGCCGCCTGCCTCCAGGTAACCATCGAAGATGCGTTTGGCCTCGTCCCGCTCAGCGCCATGGCCCCAACCCGTGCCGAAATTACCGGCGCCCAGCGCCAGTTCCGAGACTTTCAAGCCGGTTTTACGACCAAATACTCTGTAATGCATGGGGGAGAACTCCGAGGAAAAACGTCAGCTAATTTAGATGTCTTGAAACATGTATTAAATATGATTGGAGTCATCTATATCGTCAAGAGGCATACTGGGCGCCTTTCGTTCAGCGTAGCTTGTGTATGCCTATCGACTCCCCTCTCAGCGCCTGGCAGGACGCCGTCGCGAATCAAGGTTTTGTCCAGGATGAAGCGCAGGAACAGGCGGTCTGGGCGTTGCAGACTTGTCATGACGCCCTGCATCAGGGCCGCTCGCCGATTACCGGTGTTTACCTTTGGGGTCCGGTCGGCCGGGGCAAGACCTGGTTGATGGACCAGTTCTATCAAACCTTGCGAGTGCCGGCCCGGCGTCAGCATTTCCATCATTTCATGGCGTGGGTGCACCAGCGCTCGTTTCAGCTCACCGGCATTGCCGACCCGCTTAAAGCGCTGGCCAAGGAATTGAGCGCCGAGGTGCGGGTGCTGTGTTTTGACGAGCTGTTTGTTAACGACATCGGCGACGCGATCATCCTCGGCCGCTTGTTTCAAGTGATGTTCGAGCAGGGCGTGGTGATCGTCAGCACCTCCAACCTGCCGCCGGAGCAGTTGTACGCCGACGGCTTCAACCGCGACCGATTTATCCCGGCCATCACCGCCATTCAAAAGCACATGCAAGTGATAGCCGTGCAGGGCGCCGAGGACCATCGGCTGCACCCCGGCACCCTGCAGCAGCGTTATTGGGTAGCGAAGGCGGATCAGTCGAGCGCGCTGGCGTCGGTGTTCGACACCTTGACCGAGGGCCAGCCAACCGTCAGCGGATCAGTGCCGATCGGTTACCGCTCGATCAATGTGCAGCAGGCCAGTGAAAACGTGCTGTGGTGCCGCTACGCTGAGTTGTGTGAACAGCCGTTTTCGGCGATGGATTTCATGGCCCTGTGCGATCGCAATCGGGCGATTCTGCTCAGCGAGGTGCCGGCCCTGAGTGCCCGTCAGCGCCCCGGCCGGATCGCTCGCGGCACCGAGGACGCGGCGGCGCAGGTGGTGGCTGGCGATCGCGTGTTGCCGCAATTGTCAGTGCACGACGACGGTGTGCGGCGCTTTATCGCCCTGGTCGACGAGTGTTACGACCGCAAGGTGCCGTTGTACATCGAAGCCCAGGTGCCGATGGACGCGCTGTACACCGAAGGCTATCTGGAGTTTCCGTTCCGCCGCACCCTCAGCCGGTTGCAGGAAATGCAATTGCAGCGGTTTGGCGGCGCCTGAATTTGACGGGGCTGTAATCAAAGGGAGTGATCAGCATGAATCAGCCGTTATCCCATCATCTGTTGACCCAGGCCTATCAGAACG
This sequence comes from Pseudomonas rhizozeae, assembly GCF_031583775.1. Taxonomy (NCBI): domain Bacteria; kingdom Pseudomonadati; phylum Pseudomonadota; class Gammaproteobacteria; order Pseudomonadales; family Pseudomonadaceae; genus Pseudomonas; species Pseudomonas rhizozeae. The sequence goes on along the minus strand of NZ_JAVLSB010000055.1, from coordinate 21,902 downwards.
CCTGGGCCAATCACCGACTGGCCAAAGCCTGGGGCCAATTAAGTACCGCGGAACTGACCGCGCCACGGGTGAGTTTTTTTCCGTCGATCCGCGCCACCCTCAATCACATCCTGACCTGCGACTGGTTTTACCTCGACGCCCTCGAACGCGAGCTGCGCGACGAGCCGCCAAATCCCGATTGCAACGTGTTCTTCACCCGCGAGCAGCCCTGCGTGCGCTACGGTGAATTGCAACGCGAGCAAGCCATGGTCGATCGACGCCTGATCGCCTATTGCGAGCAACTGCAAGATGGCGACCTGAACCGCATTGTCACCATCGCCCGCGAGACTCCCCAGCACGACACTCGCCTGCGCCTGCTTTCGCACCTGTTCGAACATCAGATGCATCATCGCGGCCAAGTGCACGCGATGCTCAGCGGCACTTCGGTGGAGCCGCCGCAACTGGACGAGTTTTTCTGCACTGGCGAAGCACATCTGCGCGCGGCGGATTTTGCTGAACTGGGCTGGACCGAAGCGCAGATCTGGGGCTCGGCTCAATGACGGCAAGCAACGACGTGGCAGCGGCGCGCAGCGCACCGAGCTGTTGGGCGGTGTTCCTGGTGTTTTTGCGTTTGGGGCTCACGTCGTTCGGCGGTCCAGTGGCGCACCTGGGCTATTTTCGCGAGGAATTCGTGATTCGGCGCCGCTGGCTGAGCGAGCCTGCGTATGCGGAACTGGTGTCAATCTGTCAATTCCTGCCAGGGCCGGCGAGCAGTCAGGTCGGGATGGCACTGGGGTTATCCCGCGCAGGTTATCGCGGCGCCTTGGCGGCATGGGTCGGTTTCACGCTGCCTTCGGCAATACTGCTGGCGGTGTTGGGCGTGGGCATGAGCGATTCGCTTTGGACCCTGCCGGCCGGCGTGGTGCACGGTTTGAAGCTGGTGGCGGTGGCCGTGGTTGCTCAAGCAGTCTGGGGTATGGCCCGCAGTTTGTGCGGTGGAGCGTTGCGCAAGAGCATCGCCTTGATAGCAGCAGCCGTGACCCTGGCCTGGCCGGGTACCGCCGGACAATTGGCCGCCATGCTGTTGGCAGCGGGGGTGGGGATAGTGTGGCTCCACAGTTCGGCACCGGACGACGTAGAGGGCTTGGCGGTGCCGATCAGCCGTCGTGCCGCGCGGGGCTGGTTGCTGTTGCTGGCGTTGCTGTTTGTAGGTTTGCCGCTGCTAGTGCTGATCGAACCCTCAACGTTGCTGGCATTGGCTGAGCGTTTCTTTCGCACGGGGGCGCTGGTGTTCGGGGGCGGGCATGTGGTGTTGCCGCTGTTGCAACAGGATGTTGTCGCGCCTGGATGGCTGGCCAACGATGTATTTCTCGCCGGCTACGCGGCGGCGCAAGCCGTCCCGGGGCCGCTGTTCACCTTTGCCGCATTCCTCGGCGGCGCTCTCCACGGTTGGAGTGGTGCGCTGGTAGCCGTAGTCGCGATCTTCCTGCCGTCGTTTTTGCTGGTGGTTGGGGTCTTGCCGTACTGGCAATCATTGCGGCGCTTGGTTGGGGTCGGCGCTGCGGTAGCCGGGGTCAATGCGGCCGTGGTCGGCCTATTGTTGGCGTCGCTGTACCAGCCATTGGTCACCGAGACGATCCATGGTGTGCTGGATGCTTTATGGGTGCTCGTGGCGCTGGTGGCCCTGATGCGATGGCGTTGCCCGCCGTGGATGCTGGTACTCGTTGCGGTGCTGCTGGGCGCCGTGGCCGACGCATAAAAAAGGCGTCCCGGAGGACGCCAACTTGTCCATCTCGAACCACGGAGCAGGGCGGTTCGAGGTCTGTCACTCAAGAGCAGGTGGGCAGTCTGTGGGCCGGCGATTAACGCGGGGTTAAAGCGCCGTCCGTCGACAGAGCGCCTTAGTCCTGCGCCACTTTCGGTTCGAATGGCGCCGGAATCACTTTCGGCTTCATCAAGCTGAAGTCGATCAAGGCCTTTTGCTGGCGCTCATAGGGGTTACCGATCAACAGCGGGCGTGCCTTGAAGCTGTCGCTGACCAGGCTTTTGCTGTGATCCAGCTCATCGAAACTCAGCCCGGCCAGATCGGCCCAGGTGTGAATCAAGTGCGAGCTGCTGTAAGGGCGGCTGAGGTCGCCGGCAAAATTCCAGTCGTGATTTTCACGCCACTTCGGCGAAGCCCAGGCCATGAACGGAATGGTGTACATCGGCGCGGTCGGCTTGGCTTCGTTGCGGCCCAGGGTGGTGTGGCCGGGCGAATCGAACACGTCTTCGCCGTGGTCGGACAGGTACAGGAGGAAGCCGTTCGGGTCGGACTTGGCGTAGTCCTTGATCAGGCTCGACACCACGAAGTCGTTGTACAGCACCGCGTTGTCGTAGCTGTTATAGGTGGGCACCTGATCGTCGCGAACCCCCGCCGGTACGCCCTGGCGATCCTTGAATTTGTCGAAGGTCGGCGGGTAGCGATACTGATAGCTCATGTGCGTGCCGAGCAGATGCACCACGATCAACTTGCGCGGCGCGCTGTCGGTCAGTGCTTTGTTGAACGGCGCAATCACGTCGCCGTCGTACTGCGCGGCGTTCTGGTTGCGGTTGTTGTTCAAGTAAACCTGCTCGTCCGCCTGCTCGGAGAAGGTGGTGAGCATGGTGTTGCGCTTGGTCATGGTCTGCTGGTTGGTGATCCAGAAGGTCTTGTAACCCGCCTGCTTCATCATGCTGACCAGCGACGGCGTGGACAGGTACAGGTCCGGATTCTCTTCATCAGCGAAGGTCAGCACCTGCTGCAAGGCTTCGATGGTGTAAGGGCGCGGGGTGATGACGTTATCGAACACCGCCAGTTGGTCCTTGAGCTTGTCCAGTTCCGGCGTGGTCTTGCGCGGGTACCCGTAGAGGCTCATGCGCTGGCGGTTGGTCGACTCACCGATCACCAGCACCAGGGTTTGCGGCTGCCCCGCGGTGCTGTCCTTGAGATTGTGCAGCGGCGGGATCTGGCTGGCGCTGTCGAGCATCGCCTGCATGCTGGCCAGGGTGTCGAGGTAACGGTGATAAGCCACGGCCATCTGCCACGGCACTGCTGGCTCGATGCGGGTTTCGAACTTCTCGAAGCCGCCGGCAAAACTGCCGGTGCGCGCAGTTTGCTTGATCAGCGGGTAGCCAACCACTGCAACTACCACCACCAGCGCCGCGACCATCGCCTGGCCACGGGGCAGGTTCAGCGGACGCAGGCGAGTCCAGAGGAACACAGCGACGGCCGTGTGGGCGAGGAACGCCGCGACCATCCACCAGGCGAAGTATTGGGTCATGTACTCGCCGGCTTCAGAGATGTTCGACTCGAACATAATGAAGATGACGCTTTGCGAGAACTCTTGCTGATAGATGAAGAAGTAACCCAGGCTGGCCATGGAGCAGGCCCACAGCACCACACCGATCACCGCCGCCAGCAACCGCGTGCGGGCCGGGAACAGCAGCATCGGCGCGAGCCAGAACGCACTCATCACAAAGGCCTGACGGAAACCGGTAAACCCGGAAGTGTCAGTGACCAGAATCAGCAGTTGGGTAATACCCGAAAAGTACCAAAAGAACAGGAACATCCATGCCAGACCGGCCCAATCGAAACCTTTCGCAGTCGTAGTGCTGCGTTTAAACATCGCCATTCAGCGCTCCAGCCAACCAAGAGACGGCCGACCGGGCAGTGAGACGCCGACGAACGGACGCACTGATACCCGGCAGGCCAGAAAAGGCCGGCAGTATTACCAAGGCAATGTGAAAACTTCGTCATTTTTGCCCGCAAAGTCGGGGCAGGGGAGAGTCATTGATTCAAGGCAGGAAACCGCTGCGGGCGGTTTCCTGAAAGACCCGATAAATCAGGCGCGAGAAGCGTGCATCAGCGGCACGGGTTGGGCGCTCTGGCCCTGGATTAACTGGCGCATCTGCGCGAGTTCCTGCTTCAGCTGGTCGCGCTCGTCTTTTAACTGGCGCAGTTCGTCGCGACGGATCGTCACGTAGAGGGTTTGTGCAGGTCGTGCTGGAAGTGCTGTGCCCATTGCTCACCTCGCAAATGGCGTGTTTCAACTGTCAGTTTGCTGCCCGGACGGGCTTCAAAACTCACTATCGGCGCCGATTTTGATTTCTTTTGCGCGGGAATGGAACTTTTTTATTTTTCACGGTCGTTGTGTCTTCTTTGCGACGGCGAACGTTATCGATGGGATAGGCTGTCGACATCGGGCAGAATGCCCGGAAACTATGTCGGAGCGCTCTGGACTAACCACAACAGTCGCAGTGCGCTATAACCTGTGACACACCTTTATTAGCAGTAAGGAGCATCAGCACATGCAACTCGGGATCATTGGACTGGGCCGCATGGGCGGCAATATTGCGCGGCGCCTGATGCTCGATGGGCACACCACCGTCGTCTACGACCGCAATACCGCTTTCGTTGAAAACCTGGTGGGCGAAGGCGCGACTGGCGTCGCCGACCTGGCAGGCCTGGTTGCCGGTCTGGAAAAACCACGGGCTATCTGGGTCATGCTGCCAGCCGGCGCGCCGACCGAAGACACCATCAACGATTTGAGCAACCTGCTCGAGCCTGGCGACATCCTGATCGACGGCGGCAACACCTTCTATAAAGACGACATTCGCCGGGCCAAGACCCTCGCGGAAAAAGGCCTGCACTATGTCGACGTCGGCACCTCCGGCGGCGTCTGGGGCCTGGAGCGCGGTTACTGCATGATGATCGGCGGTGACGCCGAAACCGTGACCCACCTCGACCCGCTGTTCGCCAGCCTGGCGCCGGGCATGGGCGACATCCCGCGCACCAAGGACCGCAAGTCCGATGACGACCGTGCCGAGCGCGGTTACATCCACGCCGGCCCCGCCGGGTCCGGGCACTTCGTCAAGATGATCCACAACGGCATCGAGTACGGGATGATGCAGGCCTTCGCCGAAGGCTTCGACATTCTCAAGACCAAGGCCAGTGAAAGCCTGCCGGAAGACCAGCGTTTCGACCTCAATGTCGCAGACATTGCCGAAGTCTGGCGCCGTGGCAGCGTGGTCTCGTCCTGGCTGCTCGACCTCACCGCCGACGCCTTGGCCAGCGATCCGAAACTCGACGGTTACTCCGGCTCCGTGGCGGACAGCGGTGAAGGCCGTTGGACCATCGAAGCCGCCATGGAGCAATCGGTGCCAGTGCCGGTGCTGTCCAACTCGTTGTTCTCGCGCTACCGCTCCCGTGGCCAGGGCACCTTTGGCGACAAGATCCTCTCCGCCCAGCGCTTCGGCTTCGGCGGCCATGTGGAGACCCCGAAAAAATGACTTCACCGATCCGCAAGAAATCCAAGGCAGAACCCGCACCCCCGACCACGCTGTTCCTGTTCGGTGCCCACGGTGACCTGGTCAAGCGCCTGCTGATGCCGGCGCTGTACAACCTCAGTCGTGACGGCTTGCTGGGGGATGGCTTGCGGATCATCGGTGTTGACCACAACGCCATCAGCGATGAGGACTTCGCCAAGAAACTCGAAGACTTCATCCGCACCGAGGCTGCCGGCAAGGTTGGCAAGGGCGATCAAGTCCTCGACCCGGCCTTGTGGGCCAAACTGGCCAAGGGCATCAGCTACGTCCAGGGTGACTTCCTGGACGACGGCACGTATTCCGCCATTGGCGACAAGATCGCCGCCAGTGGCACCGGCAACGCGGTGTTCTACCTGGCCACCGCGCCGCGTTTCTTCAGCGAAGTGGTGCGTCGGCTCGGCGCGTCCGGGCTGCTGGAGGAAACCCCGGAAGCGTTCCGCCGGGTGGTGATCGAAAAACCATTCGGCTCCGACCTGCAAACCGCTGAAGCGCTGAACGCCTGTCTGCTCAAGGTCATGAGCGAGAAGCAGATCTATCGCATCGACCATTACCTGGGCAAAGAGACGGTGCAGAACATTCTGGTCAGCCGTTTCTCCAACAGCCTGTTCGAGGCGTTCTGGAACAACCATTACATCGACCACGTGCAAATCACCGCGGCGGAAACCGTCGGCGTTGAAACCCGTGGCAGTTTTTACGAACACACCGGCGCGCTGCGCGACATGGTGCCGAATCACCTGTTCCAGTTGCTGGCCATGGTCGCCATGGAACCGCCGGCAGCGTTCGGCGCCGATGCGGTGCGCGGCGAGAAGGCCAAAGTGGTCGGGGCGATCCGCCCTTGGTCGGTGGAGGACGCGCGGGCCAACTCGGTGCGCGGGCAGTATGCCGCCGGCGAGGTGAACGGCAAGGCCCTGGCCGGGTATCGCGACGAGAACAATGTCGCGGCGGACAGCACCACGGAAACCTACGTCGCGCTCAAGGTGATGATCGACAATTGGCGCTGGGTCGGCGTGCCGTTCTACCTGCGCACCGGCAAGCGCATGAGCGTGCGCGACACCGAGATCGTCATCTGCTTCAAACCGGCGCCTTACGCGCAGTTCCGCGACACCGAAGTGGACGAATTGCAGCCGACCTATTTGCGCATCCAGATCCAGCCCAACGAAGGCATGTGGTTCGACCTGCTGGCCAAGCGCCCGGGGCCGGCACTGAACATGGCTAATATCGAGCTGGGGTTCGCCTACAAGGACTTCTTCGAAATGCAGCCGTCGACCGGCTATGAAACCCTGATCTACGACTGCCTGACCGGCGACCAGACCTTGTTTCAGCGCGCCGACAACATCGAAAACGGCTGGCGCGCGGTGCAACCGTTCCTCGATGCCTGGCAGCAGGACGCGAGCGTCGAGCACTACCCGGCGGGCGAAGACGGCCCGGCGGCAGGGGATGAACTGCTGGCCCGCGACGGCCGCGTATGGCACAGCCTCGGATGAGTGAGCAACCGACCCACGCCATCCGTTTTTTGCTCAGTGACATGGACGGCACCTTGCTGCTACCCGATCACAGCCTCAGCCAAGCGACCATTGCCGCCGTTCGTGCCTTGCGTGAGCAGGGCGTGCTGTTCAGTCTGGCCACCGGTCGGCCGCCGAAAGCCATGCTGCAGCAGATCGAAGCGCTCGGCGTCGACCTGCCGACCGCGGCGTTCAACGGCGGCACGCTGGTCAACCCGGACGGTTCGATCCTGATGGCGCATTACTTGCCGGTGCACGCAGCGTTGACCGCGTTGTCGTTGTTCGTCGATCAGCCCGGCGTCGAAACCTGGGTATTCTCCGGCGGCGACTGGCTGGTCAAGGACCCGCATGGACCGATGGTGCCGCGCGAACAGCGCGGTCTCGGCTACCCACCGGTAGTGGTCGAGAGCTTCGAACCGTACCTGGAGCGCATCGACAAAATCGTCGCCACCAGCGCCAACACCGAACTGCTGATCGAACTCGAAGCGCGCCTGCATCCCCTGGTCGATGGCCAGGCGCAGGTGTCGCGTTCGCAACCGATCTACCTCGACGTCACTGCGATGAAGGCCAACAAGGGCGAAGCCTTGGCGACCCTGGCCGAATTCCTCAATGTCCCCTTGGAACACACCGCGGCCATGGGCGATGGCGGCAATGATCCGGCGATGTTCCATCGCGCCGGGTTCTCGATTGCCATGGGCCAGGCCGAAGACACGGTGAAGCGTCAGGCCGATGTGGTCACCGGGGCCAACACCGAGGACGGTGCTGCCCAGGCGATCGAGCGCTACATCCTGCGTCGCTGACCGTTAAAAACCCAAAGCCCGCGCCTGATCGAGTCAGGCGCGGGCTTTTTTGTGGGCGCAGGCTTAGTTCAACCCGAGCTTGCCACGCAGGGTCGAGAGGTCTTCGGCCAGGGTGTTGACCGGCCCGACCAGCGCCTTGCGGTCGTTTTCTTTGACTTTGTCGTAAGTCTCGAAACCGCCGTCACTGGTTTTGTACTTGGCCAGGATCTTGTCCACGGTGGCGAAGTTCTTGTCGACCTTGGCGATAAACGCTTTGTCCTGTTTCTCTAGCTGTGGGTGGAACAAGTCGACGATTTTCTTCGCGCCGTCGATGTTGCCCTGGAAGTCATAGAGGTCGGTGTGGCTGTAGCGGTCCTCTTCGCCGGAGATCTTGGTGGCGGCGACTTCTTCCAGCAGCGCGGCGGCACCGCCAACGACTTTTTCCGGCGGGAAGGTCAGGCCGGCGACGCGGGTTTGCAGGTCTTTGACGTCTTTGTTCAAGCCATCCGCCAGCTCATCCAGGCCCTTGGTGGTGTTTTCTGCGAACAGCGAGTACTCGAGGCGGTGAAAACCGGTGAAGTCTTCGGCCTTCACGCCTTTTTCGTGATCGTCCACCCGCGAGTCGATCGAAGCATCGAGGTCACTGAACAGCTCGGCAATGGGCTCGATTGATTCGTAGAACACCCGGGTCGGCGCGTAGAGTTTTTTCGCGGTCGCCAGGTCGCCTTTTTTCACGGCATCGGTGAAGGCCTGGGTTTGCGTGCCGAGTTGGTCGAGTTGCTCGGTGACGTAGATTTTGTAATCCGACACCGGGGTGACCAGGTCCAGGGGAGCCGTCGCCGCGAAGGCCGACAGCGGAGTGTTGAGCAAGTCAAGGGTCAGCATTAACGCGAGGGGCGACTTTTTCATGGGACGGTTCCGTGGGGTGAGAGTTATGCAGCGGTGGTCGGTTGGATGGCGTTAAGCAATGAGCGACCGATGAAGTCTTTGTCGCCGATCACGCCCGGCAAGGTGAAGAAATAGCCCCCGCCCACAGGCTTGAGGTATTCCTCCAGCGGCTCGCCATTGAGCCGGGTTTGCACGGCGATAAAACCCTTGTCGAGGTCGGCCTGGTAACAGATGAACAGCAGGCCCATGTCGAGCTGACCGTTCTTGTTCACACCGTTTGAATAGTTGAACGGCCGACGCAGGATCAGGTTGGCCTGGCTCGCGGCGGTGCGCGGGTTGGCCAGGCGAATGTGCGCGTCGAGTTTGGTCAGTTTGCCTTCGGGGTCCTTGCTGTAATCCGGGACTTCGGATTCGTGTGCGCCGCCGATGGGCGCGCCGCTGGCCTTGATTCGGCCGAGGATGCTTTCCTGTTCCTGCAACGGCGTGCGGTCCCAGCGTTCGACGAAATTGCGGATGATCCGCACCGCTTGATAACTGCCATTGGCCGCCCAGGCCGGTTCGTCGCTGCCGGGCTGGACCCACACCAGGCTGTCCATGGCCTTGGCGTCGTTGGAGTCGGGATTAGCCGAGCCGTCGCGGAAACCCAGGAAATTGCGCGCGCTCTGCGCCGGTTCGCCAGGCTTTGCCGGGGCTTGCGGCGGCACACTGCCTTCCTGCTTCCAGCGCACCAGCAGCAGGTCCGGCAGGTTTTTCACGATATCGCGCAGAGCGTGGATGTTAGTGTCCGGGGTGTTAGAGCAAAACTGCAGGCTCAAGTCGCCATGGCAGCAGTCGGCTTCCAGCGCGTCGTTGGGGAAACCGACCATGCGGATCAGCCGTTTGGGTTTGACGTCGGCCAGGCCGAAACGCTCATCGAACAGCGACTCGCCCACCGACACGGTGATGGTCAGATTGTCCGGGGTGACCACCGGGCCGAGAATCCCCGAGTCCACCGGCGGCAGTTTCGGATCGACCTGCGGTACCGGGCCGCCGGTCATCAGGAACGCGATGCGTTCGTTGAGGGTGCGAAACAGCCGCTCTAAATCTTCGCGATCGCTGGCCAGGACGTCGAACGACACCAGCATGCCCGCCGTCGGGCGCGGGGTGACGATGCCGCTCTGGTGCCGTCCGTGAAAATCGTGGCGGTCATCGGTCTTGTCGCTGCGCGGTGCCTCGGTGACTTGCGCCGGGTTGGCGGCCATCGCCGGGCAGCTCAAGGCCACGCCCGCCGCGCCCATGCCTATCAGGACACGGCGGCGTTGCAGGTTGAAGGGTGCTGAATCAGTCATCTAAAACTCGTCTTGTGCTTACAGGCCCGAGAGGCCAAGGGCGGGATCGATTCCATCGAGTGCGTCGGCCACAGCCTTGGCCTTGTTGGCGATCTGCTTGCGTTGCTCGGCGCTGACGCTGTCATACGAGGTATAGCCGTCGGCGACCTTGAAGCCATTGAGCTCGGCAGCCAGCTCGGTCACCGCGCTGTCGAGAGGCGGCAGCAACGACGCGGCGGATTTGCTCAGCAGCGGCCGCAGCAACTCGACGACCTTGCGCGCGGCTTGAAGATTGCCGGCAAAACCGTTGAGGTCGCTGTGGCTGTAGCGTTCTTCTTCACCACTGCCAGCGCGCCCATCGGCCAGGCTGTGCAGGTTGCGCGCGACGATGCTCACCAGTTGTTCCGGCGGCAGGCTCTGCGCCAGCAGTTGTTGCTTGAGGCTGGTCACGTCGGTCAGCAGCCGTTGGGCGATCGGCGCCAGGCCAGCGAGGTTGCGTTGCTGGAACAGCGCGTATTCCAGGCGATGGAAACCGACGAAGCCTGGATCCTGCTCGCGTTTTTCGAAGTAATCGGCGCGGGCATTGATACGGTTATCGAGCTCCGCCAGGCGTTGCGCGGCCGGGGCCAAACGCTGATACGCCGCGCGGGCCGGCAGGTATAGCGCTTGCGCCTGGCTCAGGTCACCGGCGTCGATGGCTTGCTGCAATGCGCTCACCGACTGGATCAGCGCATTGCCCTGGCTGCTCAGGTACACCCGGAACTCTGACAACGGCCCGATAAACGCCACCATCGACGGCTTGGCTTTAGCGGCGGCGTCCGATGCGGCAGTCGGCGTTACGTGCAGGGTGCCGCGCGGATTGCTCAACAGGCCGCAGGTGATGGCGTAATCGCCAGGCAACAGGTTGGCGTTGATGATCTGGCTGAGGCCGGGAGCGATGTTCTCGCGTTCTTCGACCACCAGCACGCCGTCGAGAATTTCCCACTCAACTGCCCGGTCGGAATGGTTGACGATGCGGAAACTGGCCTTGCCGGCGGGCACCGTCAGCGCGTTCGGCTCGCAGCTGTGGGCGTTGATGGTCACCAGCACTTCGTTGTGATTGGCCTGGCGCTTGGACGCCGCCAGTTGTGAGGCGTAATAGAACAGGCCACCGGCGGCGATCATCACGATCACCGAACCGGCCAGCGCCCAGCGCAATGCGCGAGGTGGCGTTGCCGCTGGAGGAATAGGCGTAGACATGAAAGCCCTTACTGACTGGAAGCGGAAGAGGGTGCCTTGACGGCAGGGGCGGGCGTCGGGAGCAAAAACATCACCAGCGCCACGGCCAGGTAAATCAGGTAGGCACCGAGGGTGCTGACGGTGGGCGCGTCCTGGTAACCGAACATGCCGGCCAGCACCGAGCCGAGCGGGCCGTCCATCGGCAGCGTCGCGCTGAAGTCGAACAGCACCGTTTGCCCGTGATTCCACAGCCCGGCTTCATGCAGCGCCTGTACCGAGTTGGCCAGAATCCCCGCAGCCACCAGCAGAATGAACAACCCGGTCCAGCGGAAAAACGCGCCGAGGTTCAGGCGCATGCTGCCGCTGTAGATCAGGCAGCCGACGATGATCGCCAGGATCAGCCCGAGCAGGGCGCCAATCGGCGCTCCCAGGCCCTCACTTTGCTGGAATACCGCGAGCAGGAAGAACACCGTTTCCAGGCCTTCGCGGGCCACGGCGAAAAACACCATGGCGATCAGCGCGAACACCTGGTGCTTCGAGCCGGCGAGGGCATAGTCGAGGGATTCGTGCAGGGCATGCTTGATCGAACGCGCCACTTTGCGCATCCAGAACACCATGGAACTGAGAATGGCCACGGCCACCAGGCCCACCACGCCCTCGAACAGTTCTTGCTGTTTCTGCGGAAACTCGGCACTGACCAGTTCCAGACCACCGCCCACCAGCAACGCCAGTGCGGCAGCCAGAAACACGCCGATCCACACCGCCGGCATCCACTGGCCACGGCCGGTCTGTTGCAGGTAACTGGCGATAATGCCGACGATCAAAGCCGCTTCAATGCCTTCGCGCAGCATGATCAAAAAAGGGACAAGCATTCAGCACCAGGTCGATTTAGATAGGGTGCTAATTTGTAACATAATGACATTCATTCTCAAACGACAGTGGTTGACATTTAGCTGAACCTAAGCTGAACAACTGCCAGATCGCCACCATTGCTGCTTTTTTGTGGGAGCCAGCCTGCTGGCGATGGCGGCATGTCAGTCACAGCACCGTTGGCTGACACTCCCTCTTCGCGAGCAGGCTCAGGATTGCGCTAAGATGCCCGCACCCCAAAGGAACAAGGCCCACCCCGTTCACATGTCGGAAAAAGACACCATCTCCTTGCACCTGGTGCGTGAAGCGCTGCTGCAAAGCTGCGCTCCAGGCGCGGCCACTGAGGAAATTCTCGGCAAGGTCGGCCTCGCGCCGGCGTTGTTGTTGCAAGACGATGCTCGCGTTTCGGCCACGACCTACGCACGGCTCTGGCGGTTGCTGGCCCGGCGCAACGACGACGAATTTTTCGGCATGGACCCGCGCAAGCTCAAGTCTGGCAGTTTCGAGTACCTGTGCCGCTCGGCCATGGCGCAGGATTCGCTCGGCGCGGGGTTGGGTTCGGTGCTGGGGTTTCTTTCGCTGATGCTCGACCACCTGCCGGCGCAATTGGTGCGGCAGCAGAGCCTGGCGGAAATCGTCTTGCTCGAAGAAGCGCGGGAGCCACGGCGTGCGTTCACCTATTTCACTTATTGGATGATTGTCCACGGCGTCGCCTGTTGGCTGGGGGGTCGTCGTATTCCGATCCTGGCCATCGAGTTGCGCTGCGCCCAGCCGGATTTCTGCGCCGATTATCAGGTGATGTTCTCGGAAAACCTGCGTTTCGACCGGCCACGCACGCGGATGATTTTTTCCGCCGACGGCCTCGATGCGCCGATCAAGCGCAGCGCCGAGGAATTGAAGCGCTTCCTGGCCCATGCGCCGGCCAATATCCTGGTCAAGTACCGCGATCCGGAAAGCCTGGCCAGCCGGATCAAACAGGGCTTGCGCCAATTGCCCGCCGAGCAGTGGCCGGAAACCGAAGGACTGGCGCAAGGCCTGGCGATGTCGGCCTCGACCTTGCGCCGACGCCTGGCCGACGAGGGCCAGACCTATCAAGGCTTGAAGGACGGCGTGCGCAAAGAATTGGCGATTGTCTGGCTGGCGGAACCGAGCATCAGCTTCAGCGAAATCGCCACGCGGCTGGGCTTTGCCGATGCCAGCTCGTTTTACAAAGCGTTCCGCAAATGGTCCGGCTCGAATCCGGGGCATTACCGCAGCTTGATCCTCAACGACACTCACTGAGCTGGACTCTGTCTGCCTGCAAGGCCGCCATCGCTGGCAAGCCAGCTCCCACAGTGGTCCCCAGCGAACCCACCATCTGTGCCCGACACAACACCTGTGGGAGCCTGGCTTGCCAGCGATGAGGCCGGTACTGCCACCACACCATTCAGACCAGGTTGGTTTCAATTAACTGAACACACCACAACACCTGTGGGAGCTGGCTTGCCAGCGATGAGGCCGGTACTGCCACCACACCACCCAAACCATGGCCAAACCAGTCAAGCAACTTGATGGCTTTGACCATTGCTCCAAACCCCGCGCCGGGCGAGTATTTCCCTGGTTTTACGGTTCCCCCACCTAAAAACAAAACAGAGGGATTCTGGCCATGCGCGATTACTTGTCTGCCACGTCACAGTTCGATTACCAGCACACCGTCAACGCCGCGCTCAGTGGTGATCTGCAAGCGCTGAACGCCTGCGTCGAATGCTGCGACCGGCATGCCTTGCCGGGGCGCATCGCCTTGTTCTGGGAAGGTCGCGACGGTGCCAGCGCCACGTTCACCTTCAGCGATCTGCAAGACAAAGCCGCGCGTTTCGCCAATTTTCTTTTGGCTCAGGGCGTGAAGAAGGGCGACAAAGTCGCCGGCCTGTTGCCGCGCAATATTGAATTATTGATTACCGTGTTTGCCACCTGGCGCATCGGCGCGGTGTATCAGCCCTTGTTCACCGCATTCGGCCCCAAAGCCCTCGAACACCGCTTGCAATGTTCCGGTGCCGCAGTGGTGGTAAGCGACGCGGTCAACCGCCCCAAACTCAACGAAGTGGAAGGCTGCCCGACCATCGTCACCGTCGGCGGCGCCAAGGGCGAGGGCATCGTTCGGGGCGACTTCAGTTTCTGGGCGGAACTGGCCAACCAGTCGCCCGACTGCGAACCGGTATTGCTGAGCGGCGAAGATCCGTTCCTGCTGATGTTCACATCCGGCACCACTGGCCCGTCGAAAGCCTTGTCGGTGCCGCTGAAAGCCATCGTTGCTTTCCAGAGTTACACCCGCGACGCCGTCGACCTGCGCCCGGAAGACGCGTTTTGGAACGTTGCCGATCCGGGCTGGGCCTACGGCATCTATTTCGGCGTTACCGGGCCGATGTCCATGGGCCACCCGATCACCTTTTACGATGGCCCGTTCACCCTCGAAAGCACTTGCCGGGTGATCAACAAATACAACATCACCAACCTCACCGGTTCGCCGACCGCGTACCGCTTGCTGATTGCTGGCGGCGACGGATTCGCCCGTTCGATCAAAGGCAAACTGCGCATCGTCAGCAGTGCTGGCGAGCCGTTGAATCCCGAAGTGATCCGCTGGTTCGCCGACCACCTCGGCGTGGTGATTCACGACCACTACGGCCAGACCGAACTGGGCATGGTCCTGTGCAACCACCATGGCCTGGAACACCCGATCCACCTCGGCGCCGCCGGTTTTGCCTCACCGGGTCATCGCATCGTGGTGCTCGACAACGACTGCAACGAACTCGGTGTCGGACAGCCGGGCATCCTCGCCATCGACCGCACGCAGTCACCGATGTGCTGGTTCGCCGGTTACGAAGGTGGGCCGACCAAAGCCTTCGTCGGCAACTATTACCTGAGCGGCGACACCGTGGAGTGGAACCCCGACGGCAGCATCAGTTTTGTCGGGCGCAGCGATGACGTGATCACCACCTCGGGTTATCGGGTTGGCCCGTTTGACGTCGAAAGCGCGCTGATCGAACACCCCGCAGTGATCGAGGCGGCGGTGGTCGGCAAACCCGACGCCGAGCGCACTGAGCTGGTCAAGGCCTTCGTAGTGATCAACGAGCAGTACCGCGCCACCCCGGAGCTGGCCGAAGAACTGCGCCAGCACGTGCGCAAGCGTCTGGCCGCCCATGCTTATCCCCGTGAAATCGAATTTGTCAGCGACTTGCCGAAAACCCCAAGCGGCAAATTGCAGCGCTTTATCTTGCGCAACCAGGAAATCGCCAAGGCTCAAGAGGCCGCGGCGCACAACGTTTCAGCTTGAACCCAAGGAACTGTGATGGACATTCAGAACAAAGCTTTTCTTGTCACCGGTGGTGCCTCCGGCCTCGGTGCTGCCACCGCTGAGATGCTGGTCAAGGCCGGCGCCAACGTGATGCTGGTGGACCTGAACGCCGACGCCGTCGCGGCCAAGGCACAAGCGCTGGGCTGCCAGAGCGTGGTCGCCGACATCAGCAACGAAGCCGCCGCCGAAGCGGCCGTGCTGGCCGCTGTGCAGGCGTTTGGTGGGTTGCATGGGCTGGTCAACTGCGCCGGTATCGTCCGTGGGGAGAAGATCCTCGGTAAGAACGGACCCCATGCCCTGGCCAGTTTTGCCCAGGTGATCAACGTCAACCTGATCGGTAGCTTCAACATGCTGCGCCTGGCCTCGGCCGCTATCGCCGAGAGCGAGGCGAATGCCGATGGCGAGCGCGGGGTGATCATCAACACCGCCTCGGTGGCGGCGTTCGACGGGCAGATCGGCCAGGCGGCCTATTCCGCATCGAAAGGCGCGATCGCCAGCCTGACCTTGCCCGCCGCCCGGGAACTGGCGCGCTTTGGCATCCGTGTAATGACCATCGCCCCGGGCATTTTCGAAACGCCGATGATGGCCGGCATGACTCCGGAAGTGCGTGACTCCCTGGCCGCCGGCGTGCCGTTCCCGCCGCGCCTGGGCAAGCCTGACGAGTACGCCGCGCTGGTGCGGCATATCATCGAAAACAGCATGCTCAACGGCGAGGTCATCCGTCTCGACGGTGCCTTGCGCATGGCCGCCAAGTAAGGAGGATTTGTCATGTCCAACCACAATGACCCGATCGTAATCGTCAGCGCCGTGCGCACGCCTATGGGCGGTTTCCAAGGTGAACTGAAAAGCCTGAGTGCGCCGCAACTGGGTGCGATCGCCATTCGCGCGGCGGTCGAGCGCGCCGGTGTCGCCGCGGACGCGGTTGAAGAAGTGCTGTTCGGCTGCGTACTGTCCGCAGGCCTCGGCCAGGCCCCGGCGCGCCAGGCTGCACTGGGCGCCGGCCTGGATAAATCCACCCGTTGCACCACCCTGAACAAAATGTGTGGCTCGGGCATGGAAGCGACCATTCTGGCTCACGACAGGCTGATCGCCGGCAGTGCCGAGGTGGTGGTCGCAGGCGGCATGGAAAGCATGTCCAACGCGCCGTATCTGCTGGACCGCGCCCGCAGCGGCTACCGCATGGGCCATGGGCGGGTGCTCGACCACATGTTCCTCGACGGTCTCGAAGACGCCTACGACAAGGGCCGGCTGATGGGCACCTTCGCCGAGGATTGCGCTGAAACCAATGGCTTCAGCCGCGAAGCCCAGGACGCGTTCGCCATCGCCTCGACCACCCGCGCGCAACAGGCGATCAAGGACGGCGCGTTCGACGCGGAGATCGTCCCGCTGACCGTGACCATCGGCAAAGAGCTGGTGGAAATTCGCCACGACGAACAGCCGCCAAAAGCCAAGCTGGACAAGATCACCTCGCTGAAACCGGCGTTCCGCGACGGCGGTACGGTGACCGCGGCCAACTCCAGCTCCATTTCGGACGGCGCGGCGGCGCTGCTGTTGATGCGCCGATCCGAAGCCGAGAAACGCGGCCTCAAGCCTTTGGCGGTGATTCACGGCCACGCGGCTTTCGCCGATACCCCGGGCTTGTTCCCGGTGGCGCCGATTGGCGCGATCAAGAAACTGCTGAAGAAAACCGGCTGGAGCATTGACGAGGTCGAGCTGTTCGAAGTCAACGAAGCTTTCGCCGTGGTGGCACTGGCGACCATGAGCAAACTCGAAATCCCCCACGAGAAACTCAACGTCAACGGCGGCGCCTGCGCCCTCGGCCATCCGATCGGTGCGTCCGGCGCACGGATCCTGGTGACCCTGCTCGCGGCCCTGCGCACTAAAGGCCTGAAACGCGGCGTGGCGGCGATCTGTATTGGTGGCGGCGAAGCGACGGCGATGGCCGTGGAATGTTTGTACTGACGACCAAAAAAACTGTGGGAGCCTGGCTTGCCAGCGATGAGGCCATCACATCCGACATCGATGCTGACTGACCCATCGCCATCGCGGGCAAGCCGCGCTCCCACAGGGTCTGTATTTCAACCAGTTAGGACAAGTCATGATCCCCAACGACGAACAAACCCAAATCAGCGAAGCCGCCCGCCAGTTCGCTCAGGAGCGTCTGAAGCCGTTCGCCGCCGAATGGGACCGCGAGCATCGCTTCCCGAAAGAAGCCATCGGCGAAATGGCCGAGCTGGGCTTCTTCGGCATGCTGGTCCCGGAACAATGGGACGGCTGCGACACCGGTTACCTGGCCTACGCCATGGCTCTGGAAGAGATCGCCGCTGGCGACGGCGCCTGCTCGACCATCATGAGCGTGCACAACTCGGTGGGCTGCGTGCCGATCCTCAAATTCGGCAACGACGATCAGAAACAACGCTTTCTCAAGCCCTTGGCCAGTGGCGCCATGCTCGGCGCCTTCGCGCTCACCGAACCCCAGGCCGGTTCCGACGCCAGCAGCCTGAAGACCCGTGCACGTCTGAACGGCGATCACTACGTGCTGAACGGCTGCAAACAGTTCATCACGTCCGGGCAGAACGCCGGGGTGGTGATTGTGTTCGCGGTGACCGATCCCAGCGCCGGCAAACGCGGGATTACCGCGTTGATCGTGCCTACCGATTCCCTGGGCTATAAAGTCGCGCGGGTCGAAGACAAGCTCGGCCAGCATGCCTCCGACACCTGCCAGATCCTCTTCGAGGACGTGAAGGTGCCGGTGGCCAACCGTTTGGGCGAGGAGGGCGAGGGTTACCGTATCGCCCTGGCCAACCTCGAAGGCGGCCGCGTCGGCATCGCCGCGCAATCGGTGGGCATGGCTCGCGCGGCATTCGAAGCGGCGCGCGACTATGCGCGCGAACGTTCGAGCTTCGGCAAGCCGATCATCGAGCACCAAGCCGTGGCGTTTCGCCTGGCGGACATGGCCACGCAAATCGCCGTCGCCCGGCAAATGGTGCACTACGCCGCCGCACTGCGGGACAACGGCCAACCGGCGCTGGTGGAGGCCTCGATGGCCAAGCTGTTCGCTTCGGAAATGGCCGAGAAGGTTTGCTCGTCGGCGTTGCAAACCCTCGGCGGTTACGGTTACCTCAACGATTTCCCGCTGGAGCGTATTTACCGCGACGTGCGGGTTTGCCAGATCTACGAAGGCACCAGCGACATTCAACGCATGGTGATCTCGCGCAGTCTTTAAACAGGAATTTTTTATGAGCTACGAAACGATTTTGCTGGAAACCCAGGGCCGCGTTGGGCTGATTACTCTGAACCGTCCGCAGGCGCTGAACGCGCTGAATGCGCAACTGGTCAGCGAACTGAACCAGGCCCTCGACAGCCTCGAAGCCGACGCCAACATCGGCTGCATCGTCCTGACCGGCTCGAAGAAAGCCTTCGCCGCCGGTGCCGACATCAAGGAAATGGCCGAGCTGACTTACCCGCAGATCTACATGGACGACCTGTTCAGCGACAGCGACCGGGTGGCCAACCGTCGTAAGCCGATCATCGCTGCAGTCAATGGCTTCGCCTTGGGCGGCGGTTGCGAACTGGCGCTGATGTGCGACTTCATCCTGGCCGGCGACAACGCCAAATTTGGCCAGCCGGAAATCAACCTCGGCGTGCTGCCGGGCATGGGCGGCACCCAGCGCCTGACCCGCGCCGTGGGCAAGGCCAAAGCCATGGAAATGTGCTTGAGCGGGCGCCTGATCGATGCGGTAGAAGCCGAGCGCTGCGGTATCGTTGCGCGCATCGTGGCCAGCGATGAACTGCTCGACGAAGCGCTGAAAGTCGCCACGCAAATCGCCAAAAAGTCTCTGCCGATTGCCATGATGGTCAAGGAGAGCGTCAACCGAGCCTTTGAAGTCAGCCTCTCGGAAGGCGTACGTTTCGAACGTCGGGTGTTCCATGCCGCATTCGCCACCCAGGACCAGAAAGAAGGCATGGCGGCGTTTATCGGCAAACGCGAGGCGGAGTTCACCGGGAAGTGATGTGGCGTTAGTGCCGGCTTTTTCGCGAGCAGGCTCGCTCCCACTAGGATTTTTGCTGGTTTGGAGTATTGGGTTTACAGCCCAGCCAGCTCCCCCAAGATTTTTGCTGGGCTGGGCTGGGCTGGGCTGGGCTGGGCTGGGGTACTGGGTTTACAGCCTCACCACCGGAACTGTGGGAGCTGGCTTGCCAGCGATGGGGCCATCACAGCCAACACAAATCGCCTGACCCACCGCCATCGCTGGCAAGCCAGCTCCCACAGAGGGGGGCGGGTTAAATCTGGTAGTTCTTCAATTCCCGGGCAATCACCAGTCGCTGGATCTCGCTGGTGCCTTCGTAGATCTGCGTGATCCGCGCGTCGCGGTAGTAGCGCTCCACCGGATAGTCCTCGAGGTAGCCGTAGCCGCCATGGATTTGCATCGCTGAGGAGCAGACTTTCTCGGCCATTTCCGAAGCGAACAGCTTGGCTTGCGAGGCTTCTGAGAGACACGGTTGGCCGGCACTGCGCAGGCGCGCGGCGTGCAGGATCAGCAGGCGCGCGGCGTTGAGGCGGGTGTGCATGTCGGCCAGCAGGTTGGCGATGCTCTGGTGCTCGATGATCGCTTTGTCGAACTGCTTGCGGTCCCGCGCATAGGCCAGTGCCGCCTCGAACGCGGCGCGGGCGATGCCCAGGGCCTGGGCGGCGATGCCGATCCGGCCGCCTTCGAGGTTGGACAGGGCAATGGCCAGGCCTTTGCCTCGCTCACCCAACAAATTGGCTTCGGGCACCGTGCAGTTGTTCAGCGTCACGGCGCAAGTGTCGGACGCGCGGATGCCCATCTTGTGTTCGGTGCGGTCGACTATAAACCCGGCGGTGTCAGTCGGCACCAGGAACGCCGAAATGCCTTTCTTGCCCAGTTCAGCGTCGGTCACCGCGAACACAATCGCCAGTTTCGCCCGTTTGCCATTGCTGACGAATTGTTTGGCGCCGTTGATCACCCATTGGCCGTCGCGCAGTTCGGCGCGGGTGCGCAAGTTGTGCGCTTCGGAACCCGCCTGCGGTTCGGTCAGGCAGAAACAGCCGATGGCCTTGCCGCTCGCCAGATCCGGCAGCCAGGTGCGCTTCTGTTCTTCAGTGCCGAAATTCATCACCGGCCCACAGCCCACCGAGTTATGGATGCTCATCAGCGCGCCAGTCGCGCCGTCGCCGGCGGAAATTTCTTCCACCGCCAAGGCGTAGGCCACGTAGTCGACGTAAGTGCCGCCCCATTCCTCGGGGACAACCATGCCCAGCAGGCCAAGCTCGCCCATTTTCGCCACCAGGGCGTCGTCAATCCAGCCAGCCTTTTCCCAGGCTTGGGCGTGGGGCGCGATCTCGCCACGGGCGAAATCCCGGGCCATGTCGCGGATCATCACTTGTTCTTCGCTCAATTCGAGGTCGTGCATGGCTCAGCTCCCGCTCTGCGCAAAACCGTTGAAGAAACCCGCCACCGTCGCCGCATCGAGCGCGTGCAAGGTCGGCGGGTTCCAGCGTGGGTTCTTGTCTTTGTCGATGATCAAGGCGCGCACGCCTTCGATCAGGTCGCCGCGTTCGAACCATTGGCGGTCGAGGTGCAGCTCCAAAGCGAAACAGTCTTCCAGGCTCAAGTAGCGACCACGGCGCAGCATCTCCAGGGTCACCCCCATGGCCAGCGGCGAACGGCTTTCCAGCAGGTCGGCGGTGGCGGTAGCCCAGGCGTGGCTGTCGGCGACTGTCACCGCGCGCAATTGCTCGACCATGCTCGCTACATCCGGCAGGCCGAAGAAGTGGTCGATGGCAGGGCGTAGTGCCGCGATAGGTGCATCCGGCAGTTGCTGCACCGCGAGTTTAGCCAGCAGGCTTTGCAGGTCTTTGAGCGGCGTGTCGTGCCATTCGAGGTGGTCGAGGCGTTGATCCAGCTCGGCCAGGCGCTCGCTCTCGATGTACCAGTCGGCCAGGCCGCAATACAGCGCATCGGCGGCGCGAATCTGCACGCCGCTGACGCCCAGGTAAATCCCCAGTTCGCCGGGGATGCGCGGCAGGAAATAACTGCCGCCGACGTCCGGGAAATAACCAATGGCCACTTCCGGCATGGCCAGGCGACTGCGTTCGGTGACCACGCGCAAATCCGCGCCTTGCACCAAGCCCATGCCACCGCCGAGGACGAAGCCGTCCATCAGCGCCAGCACCGGTTTGCGGTAATGGTGAATGGTCAGGTCGAGGGCGTATTCCTCGACGAAGAAGTCTTGATGGAGGGTGTCGCCGTTTTTGAAGCTGTCGTACAGCGAACGGATATCGCCACCGGCGCAGAAGGCTTTGTCTCCGGCACCGCGCAACACCACGGCGTGAATCCGCGGGTTATCGGCCCAGGCGTCGAGGTGGTGCTGCAGGCTGCGGACCATCTCCAGGGTGATGGCGTTGAGGCCGGCGGGGCGGTTGAGGGTCAGGTGGCCGATGTGATTGCGCACCTCGGCCAGCACGGCGTTGGGCGTGGCGTCCATGGCCGGGGCCGCGGAGGATGTAACCTGAGCAGTCATCACTAACTCCCTGCTTTTATTGTTTTTTATAGAGTGGCTCGCGCGCGAGCGATGCCGGATCGTACCAGTGCAAATTTGCCCTGTACAACCGGCATCCATGCAGGGGGAGTTTGCGTTTTTGCAATGGGCGAGGTGC
>NZ_JAVLSB010000054.1:0-32482 GCF_031583775.1 Pseudomonas rhizozeae | reverse complement strand
CTAAGCAGCCGTTACCGCAGCAACGGATATGTACACCAACCAAATCCATCACCCCACCCGACGCCATCGCTGGCAAGCCAGCTCCCACAGGGGTTAGCGGGTAGCCGGTATTGCATCATCCGCAGGCATGCCGCCTTCGCGAGCAAGCCCGCTCCCACAGTTGTGAATGGCGCACACCTGACAGGCGATCAAAACCAACTCAACGATGGCCAGACAATCAAAAAACCACGCTCACCGCGGTACCAATTGCCGCAACGCACTCGCCTTGACCAACACCTCCACCAACTGCCGCAAATCCCCCACCGCAATCTGCGGAAACTCCAACCCCAACACTGCCAAATCAAACGCCGAATCCCGTGTCTCCAGCCACTCAATCACCCCAGCCAACCCACCCGGCACTTCACTGTCAAAGGTCACCCGCGCCCGCCAGTCCCGGTCCAGCGCACTGACCACCAACCGCGCCCGCCCAGGCCCGGCGGGCGCTACCGCCAATCGTGAGCCCGGCACCCGCAACAATTCACTGCCCTCCACCGCCGGCGTCGACTGCCACTGCAACACCGGCGTCGCCGCATCGTCCGCCAAACGCATCGCCAATTCCCCCAACAATGTCTGCAACGGTTCCGCATGCCCCACCGCACCGCCATACAAGGGCGAGCGCCAGCGCGCATCGCCGAGCAACCAGGGTTGTAACCAGCCCAACAGCGCATCGGCCAATACCGGCGGGCGGATGACGATGCTTAAGGACAACGAAGCCTCCAATGCCTCGGTCCGATGCCAGGTGCCGCGTGGCAGGTACAGCACCGAACCGGGCTGCATGTTGTGCGCGACAAACGTCACGCCAGACGCTTGGGGAAAGCCATCCCGCGCCTGTTCGTAGAGATTCTCCACCGCCACCATGTCCGGCCCGAATTGCGCGCCATAGGGTGAGGCGATCTCGGTCATTGGCGCGACATGGAAGGTCTTGCGCCCCAGCAACTGAATCGAGATCACTTCCTCGGCATCGTAATGACAGGACACGCCGTCATCCCCCGCCGAGGCAAAAGCGCTTAACCGCGCGCTGCCGCTGACCACGCCCAATTCTCGCTCCAGTGCCCGCAGGAACTCGCCTGCACCTGGCAGGGTCGACGTGAGGTCTTGCAGGAACACCGTCAGCCCCAGTTGCAGCAGGCTGGCGGCGTTGGCCTGGCTGTCGAACGTCTGCGGCGAACGCAGGCCGCGCCCGAACGACAGCGGCCCACGGTAGCGGTCGGTCAAGGCCTCAATGCTGTGCAGCAACGGCTGGCGGAACAGTTCCGGCAAGCGCGCCAGTGGCCCGTGTTCGACGCGGATCGCCGCCCAATCCTCCGCGACGAAATCCGGACCGCCGAACAACTGGCCGAACAGGCTCACCTCAGCCACGCCGGGCCACGGCCGCGCGCACCAGTGGAATGACGTCACGGCCGAAGATCAGGGTGTCCGGCACCGGATCGAAGCCGCGAATCAGGAATTTATCGACGCCGATCTTGTGGTATTCAAGCAACGCATCCGCTACTTGCTGCGGTGTGCCGACCAGCGCCGTGGAGTTGCCGTGGGCGCCGGTGACGGCAGCGAATTCGGTCCACAGGCGCTGATCGAGCACTGCGCCCTGGGCCGCCGCATCGCGCAAACGTTGCGAGCCGACGTTTTGATGCAGCGCCGGTGCCGGTGGGTATTTGGCTTTCGCCAGCGCGAGCAATTCACGGCTGCGCGCCCACGCGGCCTCTTCGGTGTCGGCGACCAGCGGGCGGAACGCGAGGAGAAATTTGATCTCATGCTCGCGGCCGTACTTGGCGGCAGCCTCGCGCACGTTGGCGATGGTCTCGGCGGTTTGCGCCAGGGATTCGCCCCACAGCGCATACACCTCGGCATGCTGCCCGGCGACTTCGAACGCCGCCGCCGACGAACCGCCGAAGAAGATCGGCACCCCGCCCGCCTGCCACGGCTTCACCGAGGACAGCGCGCCTTTGACTCGGTAGTAATCGCCCTGATGATCGAACGGCTGATCGCTGTGCCAGACCTTCTTAAGCACCGTCAGGTACTCGGCGGTGCGCGCGTAACGTTCGTCGTGGGCGAGGAAATCGCCGTCACGTTGCTGGTCCTCGTCGGTGCCGCCGCTGATCACGTGCACCGCCAGCCGCCCTTCGCTGAACTGGTCCAGCGTCGCCAATTGCCGCGCGGCCACGGTGGGCGCGACAAAGCCCGGACGATGAGCAAGCATCACCCCCAGGCGCTCGGTGTTGTGCAGCACATAGGCGGCGATCTGGTTGTTGTCTGGCCAGGTGGCGAAACTGCCGATCAGCAGCCGATCGAAGCCGTTGGCCTCGGCAGTGTGGGCCATGTGCTTGATGTAGGCCTTGTCGATGATCGGGCCGCTGGCCTCGATCACTTCCGCGCCGCTGCGGCTACTGGTGTGGCCGATGAATTCGAGACTCATGAGGTGCTCCTGAATAGGGGTTCGAGCGCGTTACAGGCGCAGGCCGGCTTGTTTGAGCAACGGCAAGATACGCTCGCCGAAATGCGCCAGGTCGACGGCAAAGTCGTGGAAGTTGAGCTGCACGCCGTCGATGCCGGCGGCTTTGAGCGCCACCAGTTGCTCGACCACTTGCTCCGGGGTGCCGACGATTTCGATGTTGCCGCCCAGCCCCAGGCCGGTGTTGCGCGAGCCCTCTGCGCGGCCGCGCCAGGCGTGGGCATCACTGGCGTAAGCCTTGTGATTGCCGAAGGCGCCGGGGACTTTGTTGCCGATGATCGCTTCGAGGTAGGCGCGGGTTTCGGCCTCGGTGTCGCGGCTGACGATGATCGGGTTGATGATGGTCCGCACTTCGCGGCCGAAGCTGCGGGCCCGGGCCTTGATGTTGCGCACATGGGCCGGAATGTCTTCGAGGGTTTCGCGAATGCCGGCGCCGGAGGAGTTGGTGATAAACACCAGGTCGGATTGGCTGGCGGCGAAGTCGATGCCCGCCTCGGAGCCGGTGGCGGTGACCAGCACCGGGCGGCCGTATGGTGGTTTGGGCGTGATGTAGCCGTCCTTGATCTTCCAGCCGTGGGCGCCTTCGTAGCTGAAGTTTTCCGTGCTGCTCCACAGGGTATTGAGCACGTCGAACAGTTCGCCCGCCAGTTGATAGCGCTGGTCGTGTTCGATCTGCGGACGGCCGAACATTTCGTGCTCGATGGGTCGGTGACCCGTGACGATGTTGATGCCCCAACGGCCCTTGGCAATGTGGTCGAGGGTTGCGCCGTACTTGGCGATGTGCAGCGGGTGCAACGGGCCGTACAGCACATGGATGGTGGAGATCAGCAGGATGCTGTGGGTGATCGCCGCCATCGCACCGAGGGCGATGAACGAGTCCAGCGACGCCTCGCCATCGTAGCCGCCCTTGGGCAACCACTGCGTGCGGCTGAAGGCCAGCTCGAAGCCCAGGGCCTCGGCCTGCTGCACAATTTTCGCGTTGTAGTCGAAGGTCCAGGTGTTGGACGTCGGATGGTTGGTGACGCGGATGTCCTGCATGTTGAGGAACACCCCGAGCAACAAGGGTTGCTTGAGCGCTTTGCTCAACGGGCTGTCGGCGAAGTCCAGCGGCGAGGGAAACGCGCTGCGTTCGAAGCGGTCGTTGACGTGGGGCTGAGCCATTTCGATGTCCTTTTTTTAGGCGAATCAAAGGCTGGGGCGGCGCGACCGAACACCGGTCGGGCCGCCACCGCGATTACCAGAAATAGTCGAGGCGTGCGTAGTAGTAGCCACCGTCCACCCCGTAGGGCGAATACCAGCTGTAGGCCGGGTTATCGACGGGCATGAAGTAATAAAGCTTGGCTTGTTCGCTGAGCTGTTCCGGGCGTTCGTTGAAGATGTTCAAGCCGCCCACCGAGACCTTGAACTGGTCGCTGATGTTGTAGGCCACGTCGAGGTCGGTGATGAACGCCGACTTGACCTTCTCGTCCCGGTTCTCGTTGTAGTAGCTCTTGCCGGTGACTGGGGAGTACCGGGTTTCCTTGATCGCCACTTCGAAGTCATCGATGAACCAGGTGTGCGACAGCGCGGTTTTATTCTTCGGAAATGCGCTGGTCAGGTTGCCCTGCTTGTCGCGGCCCAGCACTTCGACGCCGGTGCCGGCCAGGGAATCGGGTTCCTTGATGCTGCGGATTTCCTGCAGGCTCTGGGTGCTGGTCAGGGTCCATTTGCCGCGACCGTAAGCGCCGTAGTTGGCGCGGTAATCCGTCACCAGGTCGATGCCACGAGTACGGGTGTCGGCGAGGTTGCCGTAGTAGGCGACGCTCTGGTTGGTGCTCAGGCCGGCGTTGGCCAGCAACCGCGCGATGTTGGCGTCGTTGACCCCGCTGAGGGCGCTGGTTTGCAGGATGCGGTCCTTGATGTCGATCTGGTACAGGTCGACAGTGATGTCGAGATTCTTCGCCGGGGTGGCGACGAAACCGACGCTGTAGTTGCGCGACTTCTCTGGTTTAAGTTCTTTGGAACCCAGGGCCGCCGCTGTGGCCGAACCGGGTTGGGCGTAGGTGGTGACGGTCTGGCTGAGCACGCCGGTGACCGGGTTGGCGCTCCAGGCCGAGGTGCTGGAGGAGAAATACTGTTGCTGCAACGAAGGTGCGCGGAAACCGTTGTTGATCGCACCGCGCACGGCGAAGGTCGGGGTCAGTTGATAGCGGGTCGAGAGCTTGCCACTGGTGGTGTCGCCGACATCGCTGTAGTGCTCGAACCGCCCGGCCAGGCTCAGCTCCCAATCGTTGGTCAGCTTCTGGGTGAAGTCGACGTAACCGGCGGTGTTGCTGCGATCCCAACTCCCTGCGGCCTCAGGGCTGAAACCACCCCACCCGGCCGAACCGGAACTTGGACGCTTGCCGGCGTTAGGCGAGCCGACCGGATAGATGTAGCCGCCATCGGCATAGGAGGCGAACTCACCCTTGCGGATCTGATAACCGTCGACCCGATACTCGATACCACCGGCCACGTGCAGCGGATTGTCGAACAGCCCGGTGTCGAACGAGCGGTTGATGTCGAGGTTATTGGTCCACTGGCTGAAAATTGCCTCGCCGTTGTCGATGTCGGTGGGGCTCGACGGGCCGAACGAGGCGTTCAGCGAATCGTCGTTGTGGTAGTTGACGTCGTTGCGCCCGTAGCTGGTGGACAAGTCCCAGTCCCAACCGAGCACATCCTTGCCCTTGAGGCCGAACACGCCTTGCAGGTCGTCTTCGACCGAGCGGAATTTCGGCAGGAAACCGTCCGGGTAGATTTCCGGAATGTTCTGCGCCGAGTTGGCCGTGCGGTAAGTGCCGAACCCGGTGGAATCACGGTGGCTAAAAGTGGAGAACGAGTAGAAATCCAGCGCTTCGTTGAGCGGCAGTTCGGTGTTGTAGGCGAAGTTGTACGTCTGCGCCCGGGGCTGGCCCATGATCTGCCGGTTGCGGCTTTCGCCGAACTCGCGCGGGTCATTGCCGGAATAGATTTTGGTGCGGTCCGGCACGGCGCCGGCGGTGTTGCTGGTTTCCTGGATCTTGATATCGCCGCTGAGGTTGAAGAAACCGTCATTCGGCAACTCGAAACCCTGGTTGATCAGGCTCTCGCCGGTGGCGCCGAAGTTGCCCTTGTGCCCTTCGCGCTGGCCATACTGGCCGTACAACGCGGTGGCCTGGCCGCCGCTCTTGTTGCGTTTGAGGATGATGTTGATCACCCCGGCGATCGCATCCGAACCATACTGCGCGGCGGCACCATCGCGCAGCACTTCGATGTGGTCGACGGCGCTGACCGGGATCAGGTCGAGGTCGACCGGCGACTGACCGTTGGAGGTTGAGGACGACTGGTGGAAGATCTGCGCGGTGTTGTGCCGGCGCTTGCCGTTGACCAGCACCAGTACCGCGTTGCCGCCCAGGCCACGCAGGGTCGCGGATTTGACCGCGATCCCGGTGGCGCCGGTGAAACCGGCGTCGTTGGTGTAGGACGGCACTTGCGCCGCCAGGGCATCACGCAAGTTCTGCTTGCCGGACCGGGCGAGGTCGTCGGCGCTGATCACATCGATCGGCGCCAGGCTCTGCGCCACGGTCCGCGACTCTGTCCGCGAACCGGTCACCACCACGGTTTCCAGTGCTTTATCGCCATTGGCGGATTGCCCGGCGACCCGCCCGGTGGCGGCGTCGTCAGCGAAGGCAGCGGCGCTGCCACACAGGGTCATTACGCCAATCGACACCATCAGTCCGAGGGGCGAGCGTGGGGTATTCAAACGAGCATTCATGGACTACCTGCAAAAAATCAATTTATTGCTGGCGTGGTGGACGTTCCTGGCCATCTAAAAAGGAGTGGGGAAATGCGGTACCTGGCGGGGTCTTGCGCGTTAAAGGGTGATACAGACACGGGTTTAGCAAAGGCAGCGTCCCTGCTGCGCAACTTTAGAACACCAGCCCCTCGCGAAGGTGGGTGGTGGTTTCATTCAAGTAAAAGTCACCGACGACCCGCGCTTTATGCAGTAACGGGTTATGGTTCAACACCGTACGGATATTTCGCCAGTGACGATCGAAATTATATTTACGGGAAGTAGCGGAGCCGCCACCGACTTCAAATAATACTTCGGCGGAACGCAGCGCTAGTTTCGCCACCACCACTTGCATTTGTGCGTTGCTGATCGAGGCGTCAATTAATTGTTGATCCAAAGTGGGCGTTGCATTGAATAAGGCCTGGGAACTTTCATCGAGAATTCGCGCGGTATTGGCAATCAAGGCATCGACCGCATAAGCATTGGCGGCGATCTCGCCGACCACTTGTTGCACGAACTGGTCGTCACGGGCCACATCCGCCGGGCTGTGCATCGCCGCCCGTGCCTGTTTGCGCACGTAACTCACGGCGTCCTCGCGAATATTGCGCACCACTCCGGCGGTGCAGGCCGCCAAGTGTAACTGGCGCAAGGTCGAGCAATGCCGGCCGACGTCGGCGTTGTGGCTGCGGGTTTTGATTTCGTTGGCGAACACTTCGACGTTGTCCAGCGCCACCCCGCCGCTGGCGGTCAGGCGCTGGCCCATGCCGTCCCAGTCGTCGAGCACATTGATGCCCGGACGGTCGGCCGGCAACAGCACGGAAATCATCTGGCCGTCGTCATTGGTGGCGGAAAACGAGAGGAAATCCGAATAGGCCGAGCCGGTGGCGTACCACTTTTTGCCGTTGAGGCGGAAACTGTCACCGGTACGGGTCAACCGCGTGAGGATGGTGCCCAGCGGCGCGCCGACTTCGGTGTGGGCCCCGGCGAACAGCTTGCCGTCGAGTATTTTGTCGAGGTAATCGCGCTTCTCGGGGCTGTCCGGGCTGTGGATCACCGCCTCGCTGAAATTGAAATGCGAACGCAGGGCGTGGGCCACGTTCGGGTCGGCACTGGCCAGGCTGGCGATCAGTTCGATGTAGTCGCTGACGCTGCCACCGGGCCCGCCCAATTCACGTGGCACTCGCAGCGCGCCGAGGCCGGCCTCGCGGATCTGGCGAAATGCCTCGAATGGCAACTGCCGTTCCAGGTCCCGTTGCGAAGCGTCTTTGGCGATCTCGTCTACCAGCGCCGGTATCCGCGCCAGTAAACCTGGCAACCCAGCATGGGAAGTTCCGGAACGGGTTGCGCTGATATCAATAGAATGATTGAGCGTCACACTAGCCTCATCTAACCAAGCAATTAAAAGTGCCCTGCCCGGTAGTGGCAGACCCTATAACTTTCCGGAATAAACCTCTTTCGCCAACAACTTGGTTATTGGCTGGAGGCCGACAGTAATCATCCATCGGCGACCCGTCAATCATTGGGACTTGCGCGACGTATATCGTTTTTATCTATGCTTAGATAAGCGCAAAAGCATAACCATAGAACTTTTTCCTTCATTGACAAAGGTTATAAGCAACCCGTTAATAGCGGCGCACTTGATGGAATCATTCAATGAAGATCTTGCTGACTTTAAGCCACGCACTTTGGCGTGCGTTGCTGCATACCTTGCCGACCATGCTCGGTATTTTGCTGATTAACTTTCTCCTACTGCAATTAGCGCCGGGCGATGCCGCCGACGTGATGGCCGGGGAATCCGGTTCCGCCACCCAGGAAAGCCTGGCGGCGTTGCGCAGCCAATTTGGCCTCGACCAATCCATCGGCATCCAGTTGTGGAATTACCTGAGCAACCTGGCGCAATTCAACCTGGGTTACTCGCCGCGTTATGGCTCGTCGGTGGAAGCGCTGATCTCGCAGCGTCTCGGCACCACCCTGACCTTGATGTTGCTGGCGCTTTTTTTCTCGCTGCTGCTCGGCATCGCCCTCGGCATGCTCATGGCGCACTGGCACGGGCGCTGGCCGGATCGGCTGTTGTCGGTGTGCTCGCAGTTCTTCTATTCGGTGCCGGGATTCTGGATCGGCCTGATGCTGATCGTGGTGTTTTCGGTCAAGCTCGGCTGGCTGCCCACCGGCGGCGCTGGCACCATCGGCGCCGACCTGCATGGCTGGGCCGCCTTGCTCGATACCCTGCGTTACATGGCCTTGCCGGCCAGTTCCCTGGCGCTGATCTACATCGCCATTTATGCGCGCCTGACCCGCGCCTCAATGCTCGAAGCCGGGTCTCAGGACTACGTGCGCACCGCCACCGCGAAGGGGTTGTCGCCGTGGGTCATCACGTTCAAACACGTGCTGCGCAACGCCTTGCTGCCGATCACGACCATGGCCGGTCTGCACCTGGGCGGCATGCTCGGTGGCGCGGTGGTGATTGAAACCGTGTTCAGCCTGCCGGGCCTCGGACGCCTGGCCTATGACGCGGTGATGGCCCGGGACTACAACGTGCTGCTGGGAATTTTGCTGGTGTCGTCGCTGCTGGTGATCGTCACCAATGTGCTGGTGGACCTGCTGCAAACCTGGCTCGACCCGCGCATCCGGAGCCGCCGATGAGCACACTGCGCAAGTTCCTGCGCAACCCTACGGCCGTCGGCGGATTGCTGTTCCTGCTGAGCATTTCCCTGCTGGCGCTGATCGCCCCGCTGCTTTACCCCGGTGATCCGCTGGCGATGGAAGCCGATCCACTGCTGTGGCCCGGCCAGGACTGGCACTACCCGCTCGGCACCGATGCACTGGGCCGCGACTTGATGGCGGGGATCGTTCACGGCGGTCGGGTGTCGCTGCAAGTGGGTCTGCTGGCAAGCCTGTTTGGCGTCACGCTTGGCGTGTGCATCGGCGCCGTCGCCGGCTACTTCGGCGGCCGCGTCGACTATGGCCTGCAACGGCTGATCGAGATTTTCCAGACCATGCCCAGTTTCGTGCTGCTGGTAGCGCTGGTGGCCATCGCGCAACCGTCGGTGCCCACCCTGATTTTCGCCATCGGCATTATTTCCTGGCCCACGGTCGCCCGATTGATGCGCGCCGAAGTGCGCTCGATCCGCGAGCGCGAATACATCCTCGCCGCACGCAGCGTCGGCTACAGCCACCTGCGCATCATCGCTCTGGAAGTGCTGCCGAACATCCTGCCGACGCTGATCGTCACTGCGTCGATCATGGTCGCCTCGGCAGTGCTGATGGAATCGGCGCTGTCGTTCATGGGCCTCGGCGATCCGAACCAGGTGAGCTGGGGCAGCATGATCGGCAGTGGCCGCGAGCAGATTCGCACTGCGTGGTTCCTGACGGCGATCCCCGGCCTGGCGATCTTCCTCACCGTGCTCGCCTTCAACCTGATCGGCGACGGCCTGACCGACGCTTTCAACCATCAACGGACCGCCTCATGACCCTGACCCGACGCCAGTTGCTGGCCTACGCCGGCGCCACTACTACCCTGTTGCAACTGACCCCGCGTTTCTCGTTCGCCGACGACGGCCCGGTGCGCGGCGGCACCCTGAAGCTGCACATCGCCATCGAGCCGCCAATCCTGGTTAACCTGACCCACACGGCCGGCGCGGCGGTGTACATCACCGGCAAAGTCACCGAAGGCTTGCTGACCTACGACCTCGACCTCAAGCCGCTGCCACAACTGGCCACGGCCTGGACCGTCAGTGACGATGGCCTGGAATACACCTTCAGTTTGCGTCAGGGCGTGAAGTGGCACGACGGCCAGGACTTCAGCGCCGATGACGTGGTGTTCTCCCTGCAAACCCTGAAAGCCTCCAACCCCCGTGGCCGGGCGACCTTCGCCAATGTCGCCAGCATCACTGCGATCAACCCGCACCTGGTGCAGTTGAAATTGAGCAAACCGGCGCCCTATTTGCTCACCGCCCTCGCCGCCTGCGAGTCGCCGATCGTGGCCAGGCACGTCTATCAGGACGCGCGCCCCGAGACCCACCCGAACGCCACCGCACCCATTGGCACCGGGCCTTTCGTGTTCAAGGAATGGGTGCGCGGCAGCCACGTGATCCTCGAACGCAACCCCAATTACTGGGACGCGCCCAAGCCGTACCTGGACCGGATCATCGTGCGCTTCATTGCCGACTCCGCTGCCACTGTCGCGGCGCTGGAAGCCGGGGAAATCGACATCTCCACCGGCGGCGTGCCGCTGAGCGACATCGAGCGGATCAAGAACAATGCGCGCCTGAGCATCGAGGATCGCGGCGAGCCGTACATCAACGGCATCACCCGCGTGGAGTTCAACTTCGACAACCCCTACCTCAAGCAACATGCCGTGCGCCGCGCCATCGCCCACGCGATCAACTTGGAATTCATCCGCAAAACCATCTTCCTCGGCTACGGCCAGTCGCTGTACGGGCCGATCAGCCCGGACATGAAAAACTTCTACAGCGCCGATCTGCCGCGCTACGCCTTCGACGTGGCCAAGGCTAACCAGTTGCTCGACGAAGCCGGCCTGCCCCGCGCTGGCAACGGCGTGCGCTTCAAACTGACGCTCGATCCGCTGCCCGGCCCGGAGACCTACCGCCGCACCGCCGACTACATCAAACAAGCCCTGGCGAAGATCGGCATCCAGGTGACGCTGCGCTCGCAGGACTTCGCCACGTACGTCAAACGGGTCTACACCGACCGCGACTTCGACTTTACCCTCAACGGCATGAGCAACCTGTTCGACCCCACGGTCGGTGTGCAACGGCTGTACTGGTCGAAAAACTTCCAGCCCGGCGTGCCCTTCTCTAACGGCGCGCATTACAGCAACCCGAAAGTCGACGCGTTGCTCGAAGCCGCCGCCGTGGAAACCGACGTGCAGAAACGCTTCACGCTGTTCGCCGAATTCCAGACAATCATCGTCGAGGACTTGCCGGACCTGGGCATCTCGACCCTGGTCAACCCCATCGTCTATGACAAACGGGTCAACCGGTTCTTCGTCGGCGCTGAAGGTTTGGGCAGTAACGCGGCGGAGATTTATATCAAGGGTTGAGCCCCGCGCTCAGCGCAACTGCCGTTCCAGCGGCACGCTGCGGGCGCTGATTTCATCGCCGGTGTGCAGCGTCGTGACCGTTTCAATCAGCACGATGCCGCACTCCTGCTCCGCCACCGGGTTGTGCCGCACGCCCTTGGGAATCACGCAGAATTCCCCCGGTTGCAGCAGCAGGTCGCGGTCCTCCAACTGAATCTTCAGCGTTCCGTACACCACCATAAACAGCTCGTCTTCATCGGCGTGGGCATGCCACATCAATTCGCCTTTGAGCTTGGCTACTTTGATGTACTGGTCGTTGACCTGGCCGATGACCTGCGGCGACCAGTGCTCGGTGACTTTGGCCAGGGCCGATTCAATGTTGGTGGCGTGACCGCTGAGGATCATGGGGCGTGCTCCGTAAGGGGGAGCGCCAATCTAATTCGCCGGGGTGACGCGCAACATCGAATGTTTATAATGCCGCCATTAGCATTCGTAATGGCCGGCCCATGTCCAGACTTCGCAACCTCGATCTCGTCTTGATCCGCACGTTCGTGACAGTCGCGCAAACCGGCAGCATCAGCGCCGCCGCGCGGCAACTGCACCTGACCCAGGGCGGCATCAGCCAGCAGATCAAACGCCTGGAAGTTTTCTTCAATTGCCTGCTGCTGGAGCGGGATGCCCGAGGCACGCAACTCACCGAACGCGGCATCCAGTTGCTGCCCAAAGCCCGGCAACTGCTCGACCTCAATGACAACCTGTGCAACGAGATGATCGGCAGCGCCATCAGCGAAACCGTACGGGTCGGCGTGCCGTATGACATGGCCGGCGCGCACTTCGCGCCGGTCCTGAAAACCTACGCCGAGCGTCATCCCGGCGTCGCCATCAGCATCGTCACCGGCTCCTCCGTCGACCTCATGCAGGCATTCGCCAACGGCCATGTCGACCTGACCCTCAGCCAGACTCCGGCCAGCCAGAGCAGCGGCGAACGTTTGTACGTCGAGCCGCTGGTGTGGATCGGCACCCCGGGCGAACTCCATCGCCAACGCCCCTTGCCGCTGTGCTTCGTCACCTCCACCTGCACCTTCCGCAGCACCGCTTTCGCCCTGTTGAGCGAGGCGCAAATCACTTGGCGCGTCGTCTTCGAAAACGCCTCGGTCGACACCACCCTCTCCACCGTGCGCAGCGAACTCGCCGTGACGCCGTGGTTGCGCTCGCTGATCCCCGACGGCCTGCACGAGCTGGGCGCGGAATCAGGCCTGCCGCCCCTGCCGGACTTCGCCGTCGGACTGCACGTTGCGGACCGTGCGGGTGAAGGGGTGCTGGCGATGGCGCAGGTGATTCGTTGGCATTATGACCAGGCGGGTCAGTCCTGGGCTCCGTCCAACACCGTCGCCAACAACGCCTCCAGCCCCATCGGTTTGGCGAAGTAGTAGCCCTGGGCCTGGCCGGCGCCCATTTCCCGTAGGAGGATCAACGTGGCTTCGTCTTCGACGCCTTCGGCGACGACGCTGAGGTCGAGGGATTCGGCCATGCGCACGATGGCGCGGACAATGGCGCGGCTGCGGGCGCTGGTGGTGAGTTCGAGGATGAAGGATTTGTCGATTTTCAGGCCGCTGAAGCGGTACTGGTGCACGTAGCTCAGGGACGAGAAACCGGCGCCGAAGTCGTCGAGCACCACCGACATGCCGTTGTCGGCCAGTTGCTGCATGGTCAGGCGGGCGATGGCGGGTTCGGCCACCAGCGCGCCTTCAGTGAGTTCCAGGCAAATCCGCGACGGCGCGACACCGTGCCGGGCCAACAGCGCCAGCACTTCACTGGCGAAGTCCGGGCGGGTCATGCTGTAGCTGGAGCAGTTGACGTGCACCGGCGGCCAGTTGGCGTGTTCAGGCTCAGCGAGGATCACGGCAATGCTGGTGAGCATGTACAAGTCCAGGCGACCGATCAGGCGCAGGCCCTCAACGTCCGGCAGAAATTCCCCCGGCGCCATGATCCGTCCACCCGGCTGACGCCAGCGAATCAGCGCTTCCAGGGCCACCAATTCACCGCTGTCGACGCTGACAATCGGCTGAAAATACGGCAGCAATTCGTCGGTGCGTTTCAGCGCGTTGCGCAACGCGCCTTCGCGTTCGACTTGGTCGGACACCTCGCGGCGCAATTCCTGGTTGAACACTGCGTAGCTGTCGCGTCCGGCGCTTTTGACCCGGTACATCGCCGCGTCCGCGTCGCGCAGCAGGTCGGCGGGTTCGTGATGAAACTGGCTGTCAGCGCTGACAATGCCGATGCTGCAGGACGAGAACACTTCGTGGCCGTTGATGAAAAACGGCAAGTCGAACGCCGCCAAGATCCGTTGAGCGATCTCGACCACGACCTCCAGCACGGCATCCGGTGCCAGTACCGCGAACTCATCGCCACCCAGGCGCGCGAGCATGTCAGTGTCGCGCAGGCAACTGCGCAAGCGGTGGGCGGCCTGCATCAGCAGCAGGTCGCCGAAATGGTGGCCGAGGCTGTCGTTGACCAGTTTGAAACGGTCGAGGTCAATGAACATCACCGCCACCGGCCCGCCGTCGCTTTCGAAGCGTGACCAGGCCAGGTTGAGCCGCTGCTGCAAATAGGTGCGATTCGGCAGGCCGGTCAGGGCATCGTGGGAGTTTTCGTGCTGCAACTTGGCGTTGGCGTGGTCGAGTTCGCGGGTACGGCTCTGCACCCTGGCTTCCAGTTTGAGGTTGGCGGCGTGGATCGCCTCAGCGGCGGTGCGCCGTGACAACGCGGTGTCGATGTGGCGCGAGACGAAGGTCAGCAATTCCTGATCGCGCTGGGTGTACCAGACGTTCGAGGTGTAGCTCTGCACTGCCAGCACGCCGCGAACTGCATCGCCATCAAACAGCGGAATGCCCAGCCACGAGTGCGAGCGCACCGACTCGGAGGCCAACTCCACTTCACCCTCGGCGGACAAGCGCTCGGACTCGTTGCGATCTACCAGACACGGCCGCCGCTGGCGAATCACGTATTCGGTCAGGCCACGACGTCCCGACCGCGCCGCCGGGCGGGTAGTCAGGCGTTCATCGACGTAATAGGGAAAAGTCACTTCATCGCTGGCATCGTCGTACAGCGCGATGTAGAAGTTTTGCGCGAACAGCAGATCACCGACGATGCCATGCAGGGTCTGGAACAACTCTGCCATGTCGCCGGGCTGGCTCGACAGCTCGGCAATCTGGAACAGCGCGCTTTGCAGATGCTCGGCGCGCTCGCGCACCGCCACTTCCTGGCGCAAGGCGTCGTTCAGCGCCGACAGCTCCAGGGTACGGCGCATCACTGTTTGTTCCAGGTCTTCGCGGTGCAGAATGCGGTCCAGCGCCATGGCCACATGGCGCGCGACCACCAGAAACAGCGCGCGGTCCTCAGCGCTGTAGGTGCGGGCGACGTCGTAGACCTGCATGGCGAGCATGCCGAACACGTCGTCCGAGGCATTCTTGAGCGGTGCGCCCATCCAGAATTCCGGGCGATCGCCGACGCAGTGGAAGCGGTTCTCGGCTTCGGCGGCGCGAATGGCGGCGGCGTCGACGAACAGCGGCTGGCCGCTGACCAATACCTGACCTGTCAACGAAAGGTGTGTCGGATCGAGGTATTCGTAGTGCTCGGACTCCACGGCGTCGACATCAATGATGTCGACGTAGTACGGGTAGTCGATTTTGCGGGTGTGCGGGTCGTAGAGGGCGAGGTAGAAATTTTCGGCGTCGATCAGGCTGGCCAGCAATTGGTGCACGCCCACCAGAAACACCGCGCGGTCGCGGGTAGAGCTGGCCAAGTAGGTGATTTCGTACAGCACCCGTTGGGTAATTTGCGCGCGGGCCAAGGTGTTGCTCTGCACTTCGATGCCCAGGCGCTGGGCCAACTCGGCGAGCGCCGGTTCTGCCGCATGCTCGCTGGGCGCGAGCAGCCAACCGAGCACGCTTTCGCCGCGCCCGGTGGGCCAGCGGTGCAAGCCACGGCTGCGGCAAAAGGCGTCGAAGCTTTCATTCTCCACACTGGCCGGCCATTGCGCCTGTGGGTCGCCCTGCCCGATCCAATGCAATTGCTCCCCGGCGCGATAAACCACCCACGCCGTGGTGTGGGCCCAGCCGCGTGCCGAGTCCAGCCAATGCTCGATCCTGTCCCCGTTGCCAGCGTATGCCATGCCGACCGTACCCGAGTTCCCTTTCAATTGAGAGGCGACATCGTCGCCATCGTTCGATCGCCGAGCGGAGCCGGTTAATGGACGAACACTCATCAGCCTCCCTGAGCCAGATTACTGGCGATACTCGATTACCCAATGCTAGCAAAGTGCTGGCGAGCTTCTCGTTTAAAGCTTATGGAAATATTTTTCAACGATTTTATTTACTTAAGGGTTGCCGCGAGACGAGCGAAGCGACACCCAGGCAACAGACACCGGCAGTGGCTGCAGGCGCATGCTGCCGGAGATGCAAGACAGACGCCAAGGGGCGGCGTCTGGAGGAAGGGAAAATACTGGCGTTCAGACGATGGCAGGGTACTCAGCGTGGCTGTCCGGCCACGGCGTCAGGATCCTGAAACCGTTGTCGGTGACCGCCACCATGTGCTCCCACTGCGCCGACCAGGATTGGTCCTTGGTAACCACCGTCCAGCCGTCGCCGAGGGTTTTGACGTGGCGCTTGCCGGCGTTGAGCATCGGCTCGATGGTGAAGATCATCCCGGTTTCGAGCTTGCGTCCCTGGCCCGGATAGCCGTAATGCAGGATCTGCGGCTCGTCGTGATAGGTCTTGCCGATGCCATGCCCGCAATACTCGCGCACGACGCTGTAGCCCTGCTCTTCTGCAACGCTCTGGATCGCGTGACCGATATCGCCCAGCGTCGCGCCGGGACGCACCACGCGGATGCCCGCGCACATTGCGTCGTAGGTGGTCTTGACCAAATGCCGGGCCTGTTCGCTGGGTTCGCCGACGAAGTACATGCGGCTGGTATCGCCGTACCAGCCGTCCTTGACCACGGCAATGTCGATATTGAGGATGTCGCCATCGCGCAACACGGTGCCGTCCGGAATGCCATGGCACACCACCTGGTTGACCGAGGTGCACACGGTTTTCGGGAAGCCGTGGTAACCGATGTTGCCGGGAATCGCCTTCTGCACATTGACGATGTAGTCGTGGCAGAGCCGGTCGAGCTCATCGGTGGTGACATCCGGCTTAACGTGCGGTGTGATCATCGCCAGCACTTCAGCGGCCAGGGTGCCAGCAATCTGCGACTGGGCAATGTTGGCCAGGGAATGAATCGGAACTCCGTTCTTGATCGCGGCGCGGCTGTTCATTGTTCTGCTCCGGCACTGACGCGGGGTTGCTGTTCGACACTGTCGGCCAGGGCGCATAGCTGTTTCAGCTCGAGGCCCCCGGCCAGTTCCGCGCGGATCAGCAAGCGACAGATGTCGCTGTGATCGAGATTGGGGTGCAGCTCCGAGAGCATGCCAATGCGCATCCAGTGCTCGGCCTGCGCGTTGATCGAACGGCTGAGCGCCGCGCTGGCGATGCGCAGATGCTCGTGCACTTCTTCTGAAATCTTGACGATGCCCATGGGTCGGCCTGATATGAAATGTATATGTAGCGTATATTAGCCAGATCCCATGGGCCCTCGCAACCCTGCACTGCGAAACCGCTATGACGAGCGCACCGGTACCCGGCCACTGACGACCGGCGCGGGCGCTTTCGCCGCCGTGACCGACCTCATCTGCGACACGGCGATCAGCGCTAGCAGCCCCAGCCCCATCAGGTAGCCGTTGATGTAGAACGGGTCGCCTCCGCCATAGGCCAGCAACGAGGTGGCGATGATCGGCGCCAGGCCACCGCCAATCGCGCCGGACACTTGCACCGCCACGGAAATGCCGGTGTAGCGCACTTCCGGCGCGAATTGCCCGGAAAACAGCGCGCCCTCGGGCCCGTAGAGCATCGCGTAGATAATCCCGATGGCCACCACCATGGCGAACACGATCCAGAACCGTTCCTGGGTTTGCAGCAACTGGAAGAACACCGAGGAAAACAGAATCACCCCGACGATGCCGATGGCGAACATCTTGCGCTGGCCGACCTTGTCCCCCAGCCAACCGCACACCGGCATGGTGAACATGGCCACGGTCGCGCCCCAGACCACGGCGTTGAGCATCAAGTCCTTGGGGATCGCCAGGGTCTTGGTGGCGTAAGCCAGGGAGAACGTGGCGACGGTGTAGAACCAGGTCACTTCCGCCAGGCGTGCACCCGCCACGGCCAGCAAGGCGCGGGGATGGTCGCGCAATACGGTTTTGAATGGCATCTCCTGGGGGATGTCGTGCTTCACCGCAATGAAGTCCGGCGACTCGGCGACTTTCTCGCGGATGTACCAGCCCACCAACAACAACGCGGCACTGGCCAGGAACGGAATCCGCCAGCCCCAACTGAGCATGTCTTCCTCCGGCAATTGCGCCACCGCGCCCATCGCCAGCGACGAGAGGATCAGGCCGGGGGCAACGCCGGTTTGCGGCAAGCTGCCGAAGAAGCCCTTCTTGCCTTCCGGGGCGTGCTCGACCGCCAACAGAATCGCCCCGCCCCACTCGCCGCCGACCGCGATGCCCTGTAGCAGGCGCATCACCACCAGCAGCACCGCCGCCCAATAACCGATGGCGTCGTAGGACGGAATCAGGCCGATGATGATGGTCGGGATACCCATCATGAACAGCGTGATCAGCAGCATCGATTTGCGGCCCAATCGGTCGCCGAAATGGCCGAACACAATGCCGCCAAACGGTCGCGCAAAGAAGCCCACCGCGTAAGTAGCGAACGCGGCCAGGGTGCCGGTGACCGGATCGAAATCCGGGAAGAAAATTTTGTTGAAGATCAGCGCCGCAGCGGTGCCGTAGAGGAAATAGTCGTACCACTCGATAGTGGTGCCCATCATGCTTGCCAAGCCCGCGATCACGGTCTGACGTTTAACGGCTGAAGGCGCCGCACCTGCCTTATTTGTTCTCGACATTTTTCAGTCCTTTTATTGGGCAGTAAGGGTTGAGAGAGGCTTTCTTATGGGTATGCAAATCCGTGGCCCATCCGCTGACGCGGTATGGGCGCTTGTGCTTCAAGGGCTTACAGCGGCGGCATGCCGGGGACGCGGTGGGTCTGGCGGCACCAGTAATCAAAGGTCGCGCGCACGATGGAGGGCTTGAGCAAGTAGTCGTGTGCTTCCTGGGCCAATACCGGATCGACCGGCGTCAGCGCGCCAAACGCCTGCGCGCGGATTTGCATGCGCGCCGCCCGCTCCAGGTACACCGACAGGTAGGTGGCCTCTTCGACAGACACGCCGGCGGTGAGGTAGCCGTGGTGCGCCAGAATGATCGATTTCTTGCCGCCCAGTGCTTCGGAAATCAACGTGCCTTCGTGGTCGGCAATCGGCACGCCGGGCCACTCGCCGAGGAACGCGCAATCGTTGAATAGCGGCGTCATGTCCATCTGCGAAATCACCAACGGCTGGCGTGCCGCCGCCAAGGCCGAGGCCCAGGGTGAGTGGGTGTGAATGATCGACGTGACGTCGGGGCGGTTGCGATACACCCACAAATGGAAGCGCGTCGCCGGGTTGGCCATGCCTTCGCCGGTGACGGTGTTGAGGTCTTTGTCGACCTCGATGAAGTCATCCGCCGTGGCCTCTTCGAAGCCGAGGCCGAAGCGCAGGGTCCAGTAGGTATCGTCGCGCTCGGAACGCGCGGTCAACTGCCCGGCCAGCCCGGCCTCTTGCCCGGTCATCGCGAGGATGCGCGCGGCGTAGGCCAGCCGTTGTTTGAGCGGCATGTCTTTGGATTTGAGGTGCTGGGCCATTTCGCTGGTGGCCCGCTGATCGAAGTACTCTTTACTGCGTAGATCCTGGTTCACGGTGGCATTCCTCATGCGCTTTCAACGGTGGCTCAAGCATAGGAAGCGCGAGCACCGCTGGCGATGAGGCTGGGGCTATATCAGCTATTCACTTCAGGGCCTTGGCCGCCTCGATGGCAAAGCCAAGAATCGCTTTGGTGATGGCGGTGGGCGGCGGATCGGCGCGGTAGATCGCCACCACTTTACGGTTGAGTGCCGGTGTGACTTCGGTGATGCGCGTCAGGTGGTATTGGTCCAGCACCCGTTGCGGGATCAGCGTCGGCAGGATGCACGCACCGACCCCGGACGATACCAGCTCCAACATGGCGTCCACCGTTTCCACTTCGGCGGCCACGCTGTACGGCACCGCGCAGGTGTCGAGCATGCGCCGCAACGCGTAGCCGCTGGGGAACACCACCAGCCGCAGGGGTTGCTGGCTCCAGTCAACAACGCTGGGTGCGGGGTTGTCGGGGTCGAGCCGCACCACCATCGACATCGACTCGGTGAACAGCACCATCGAGATCAATTCTTTCGAGGCCACTTCGCTGTCGTAAACAAAACCCAGATCCGCCCGCCCCGACTCCACCAATTTCACCACTTCGGTGGAACTGCGGGCCATGAACGACACGTTGACGTCCTGGTTTTGATGCACGAACCGCGACACCAAGTCGCCAAGAAAGTAGTAGGTCAAGGTGTGCACCGTGGCCAGGCGCAAACTGCCCTGGGTGATGCCGAACTGGTCGCGAATCTGCGCGATGGCTGCGTCCACCGCCATAAACGCCGGCCCCGCCAGCGACGCCAGGTGCGTCCCGGCATCGGTCAACACCAGGCCCCGGCCAGTGCGGCGAAACAGCGGATTGCCGAGGTGCGCCTCCAGGCTCGCAAGCTGCCGGCTGAGGCTCGGCTGCGATACATTCAACTGCTCGGACGCCGCCGAAATCGAGCCGTGCATGGAGATGCACAGGAAGTTTCTGATCTTACGGTCCAGCTCGTCGCTCATGGGTGAATGTCCTGTGGGTGGCGCCTTCGGCGGGGAGCGGCCGGAGTGAAAGCATGGTCAGACCATAGCAACAGCAGCGGCCCGCCCGCCAGCCCCGCGGCGTAGCCTTTGTGGTGAGAGGGCTTGCTCCCGCCGAGCAACTTCGGTGGTGAGGGGGCTTGCCCCCGTTGGGTCGCGAAGCGGCCCCTCAAGAAAACCAACGACTTCGAAAGACAGGCTAGAAACGGCAGCGTGATCAGAATGAACGCCGGCGAAGTAATCCTCGCCGCCGTGCTGATGATGATGATCGGTAGAAAACAGCAATGTTCAGCTGACCAACCGAGTGTCCAGACCAAACCGCTCCTGCGACACCAGTTTGAATTGGTCCATCGCCAGGTCGCAGCTCACCAGTAGATTCCACGAATGACGGGAGACCGCCGAGGGGATGAGCAGAAACGGATGCCGGGCCAGCAATTCGTCGGCAAAGCATTGCTGGTTGGGTGAAGGTTGCGCGGGGATCAGCCAGTTCGGGTTGGGGACGTCTTCGGGCTGCAGCACTTTGATCAGCGTCGGGTCCAGCACTGCAAAACATGTCAGCACATGCGGGACCCGGTCCAGCGTATCAAAACCGGTGTGGGCCGCGACTTCCAGAATGGCGGTCGACGGGTCGGCCGATGCGTAAATTACCCGGCGGCCGGGCGGGTTCCAGCGGCCACCGGTAGTTTGCGCGCCGATGCCGCTGTCCCAGGCGTCTTTGTGCACCGCACGGTCGAGTCGCCACGCGTGCCATTGCCCGTCCCAGGGCAAGGGATTCACTGATAAACCCCGTGTTCAATCCGCGTCAGGTAGTCCTCGACCACTTGGAAGCCCAGGGAATTGTCGACCAGATCCAGCGGCACATGCCCGTCCAGGTACTTGCAGGGTTTTTGCAGCCAGTCTTCCGCCAACGACTGGCTGCCGAACACGCGGGTGGCGTGCTCCAGTGTTTGCGCGAATTGGAAGGCAACGGTGCTCTGCTGCTGATTCAGTCGCACCGGCTCGGTCTCTTTGGCCAACCGCTGCACCGTCCGCACGGACTTGCCGGTGATGCGCTCGACCAGACCGTAATTCATGTACAGCGCCGACGTGGCGAGCATGTCCCGCACGTCGCTCAGATGAAAGCCTTCTTGCACGTAGCGGATAATCGACAAGGCCGTATCCGCGTCGCGGCCGTGTAACAGCACTTGAGTCGGTGTGCGGGTTTTCACCGCCCGTGCCGCTACCGGTCGTGTGGCTCTGGCTGCCGACCGATCGGCCTGATTTGCTGCGGACATGGTAACGCCCTCTTTGCGACATTTGACGCAAGCATAACGCCAAGTGTCGCAAGAGAGTCAAGCGCGTGCTGCTCAACGGACAGTTTCGGCGCCACAACCAGCGCCCCACCTATACCCCCGTATGATCCGGAATACCCTTGTATGGTACCGGTCGGCACGGGTCCGGAGCACACTCAGGTCCTGAGCGAAACGTCACGCGGCTCCCCCGCAGCGCACGATTTCGCCGGCCATTTTTGCCACGGGCAACCGGAGAACAACCATGACAACTTATCTGAACCACTCTACCGACAACCAGCCAGAACTGAACGTGCACGCCTCGTTTCCCTCGCAGGCGAGCCTCGAAGAACTGGTGCCGTCGCGCTACGCCGTGCGGGTCGGGGAGATTGATGTGCTGGTGATCAGCGACGGCGTGCTGCCGCTGCCGACCTCGACCATGTCCACCAACGCCGACCCCGCTGCCCGCGCGGCCTGGTTCAAGCAAATGTTCCTCGGCCCGGACGCATTCGACTGGGCACTGAACGTGATGGTGATCCGCAGCGGCGAGCAGGTCATTCTGGTCGACGCCGGCCTCGGCGGGCAGTTCCCCGGCTTCCCCCGCGCCGGGCAGTTCCCCAAACGCCTCGAGGCTGCCGGCATTCCACTGTCGTCGATCACTGACGTGATCATCACCCACATGCACATGGACCACGTCGGCGGCTTGCTGGTGGAAGAGGTGAAAAACCAGTTGCGCGACGACGTGCGCATTCACGTCGCGCAGACCGAAGTCGACTTCTGGACCGCGCCGGATTTCACCCAGACCACCATGCCCGAGCCCGTGCCGGACGTGCTGCGCGCCACCGCCCAGCAATTCGCCGAAGCTTACCGCAGCAACCTGCACACCTTCGATCAGGAACATGAAGTGGCGCCGGGCGTGGTGGCCAAACTCACCGGCGGCCACACCCCTGGGCACAGCGTGGTCTACGTCACGTCCGGCGGCGAACGCCTGACGTTTGCCGGCGACGCGCTGTTCCCGGTGGCCTTCGAGCACCCGGATTGGCACAACGGTTTTGAGCATGACCCGGAAGAATCGGTGCGCGTGCGCGTGCGCTTGATGCAGGAAGCCGCGGCCAGCGGCGAATTGTTCGTGGCCACGCATCTGCCCTTCCCTTCCGTGGGCCGCGTGGCGATTGATGGCGACGCATTCCGCTGGGTGGCGGGGTTCTGGGATTACTGATCGGCGACGTACCGGCGATCACGAGAAGCCGGGCGACACGCAGGTGCCGCCCGGCGATGACGCGGTCAAGCGCTTGCGCAGTTACTTGTTGGCCGGGGTGACCAATTCTTTTTCATCCGTGTCGAGGACAAACACCGCCAGCAGCTTCGCCGGTTTGCTGTCGCTGGCGTTGGCACTGACTTCATGGTGGGAGCCGGGCTCTTCGATGAAGTTTTCGCCGACGTTGTACACCTTCGCCGGTGCGCCATTGACCGCGCTGCGAATCGAGCCTTCCAGCACCGTGGCGTAGATGAACGCGGTTTTCGGGTGGGTGTGGGATGGCGAGCCCGCACCCGGCCCGTACTCGACCAGCACGCCGCGCATGCTCTTG
This sequence comes from Pseudomonas rhizozeae, assembly GCF_031583775.1. Taxonomy (NCBI): domain Bacteria; kingdom Pseudomonadati; phylum Pseudomonadota; class Gammaproteobacteria; order Pseudomonadales; family Pseudomonadaceae; genus Pseudomonas; species Pseudomonas rhizozeae. Next base: position 9,414 of record NZ_JAVLSB010000054.1, on the reverse strand, counting down.
CCGGGGATGTTCGGAATCGGGTGATCGAACACCACCGTCACCTTGCTGGCGGGCCGGTCGGCGGCGAACGCACTGGTGGTGGCCAAGGCCGCAAGGGCAACCGCAGAAAAAACACGCATCAACATGGCAGAACTCCTGAGTGGTTGGGGTAAAAGCGTAGCCTTCGTGACCTCAGCGCCCGGCCTGCGGGTGAGTGTGCGCGAGCCAGTCGTCGAAGCGGATCAGTCCCAGGCGCGCGTCTTTGCCGGGGGTCAGCGATTGGTCATCGAGCTCGGAACCGAAATAACGGGCGTGCACGTCTGGCAAGACGTTGCGCGGGTCGTGGGTCGCGCGCAGATAGCGCCGGACCAGTTCGTCCAGCGGCATGGCTTCGGGCCCGGCCACTTCCGCGGTGCCATTGAGCGGTGCGCCGAGGGTGACATCCGCCAGCGCCGCCACCACGTCATCGGACGCCAATGGCTGGATCAGCGCCGGTGAGACGCAAATCTGTTCGCCGACTGTGGATGATTGGGCAATCCCGCCAACAAACTCGAAAAACTGCGTAGCGCGCAGCAGGCTGTACGGCACTCGGGAGGCCTTGATGATGTTTTCCTGGGCCACTTTGGCGCGGAAATAGCCGTTCTCCGGCAGGCGCTCGCTGCCGACGATCGACAGGGCGACGTGGTGCCGCACGCCGGCGGCCTCTTCCGCCGCTAACAGGTTACGGCTGGAGGTCTCGAAGAAGTCCAGTACCGCCTGGTCTTCCCAGGACGGCGCATTGGCCACATCGACCACGACTTGGGCGCCGTCCATCGCCTGGGCCAGGCCCTCGCGGGTGATGCTGTTGACCCCGGTGCTGGGGCCGGCGGCGAGTGCGTCGTGGCCGCGTTCACGCAAGGTCTTCACCAGTTTCGAACCAATGAGACCGGTGCCACCGATTACGACAATCTTCATGGGTGCTCTCCGCTGCGTGACGGCAACCGTTACCGTCGATGGGGTTAAGCGTGCCCCGGGGCGGGGAGCATGTCCTTGGGTCGACCTTGGGTTTGCCTTGGATTTGCGTCCAAGGCACCATGCCCGATGCGGCCAGTCAGGCGCTGCCGTATGATTGAGGGCGCTCGACCGGGAGAGACTGACCTTGCGATTCGTGTTCGAAGACTTCGTGCTGGACCGGCAACGCCGTGAATTGACCGTGCGTGGGCAGGTCGTGGCTGTCGGGCCGCAAGTGTTTGACCTGTTGCTGCTGTTGCTCGGCCAGCGCGACCGCGTGGTCAGCAAGGATGAACTGCTGCAGGCCGTGTGGAAGGGCCGGATCGTCTCGGAATCGACCATCACCAGCCACATCAACGCCGTGCGCAAAGCCATCGGCGACACTGGCGAAGAACAACGTCTGGTGCGCACCATCGCCCGCAAGGGCTACCGTTTTGTCGGCGAGGTCAGGGTCGAGGGCGGCTGCGACACTTCGCCTTTGCCCGGGCCGTTCGGCGAAGATTCCGCCCCCGCGCCAGATCCAAAGCGCTCGCCCCTGCGCTTGCCGGACAAACCTTCGATTACCGTGCTGCCATTCCACAATCTGAGCGGTGACCCGGAGCAGGAATACTTCGCCGACGGCATGGTCGAGGACATCATTGCCGCCCTCTCGCGGATCCGCTGGCTGTTCGTGATCGCGCGCAATTCCAGCTTCACCTACAAGGGCCGTTCGGTGGACGTGCAAGGCATCGGCGCGGAACTGGGGGTGCGTTATGTGCTGGAAGGCAGCGTGCGCAAGTGCGGCGACAAAGTGCGCATCACCGGGCAACTGATCGACGCGACCACCGGCACGCATCTGTGGGCCGAGCGCTTCGAAGGCCAGTTGCGCGACGTCTTCGAATTGCAGGACCAGATTGCCGAAAGCGTAGTCGGCGCCATCGCACCGCAGCTGGAGCTGGCGGAAATCGCGCGGGCCAAGCGCAAACCGACGGACAGCCTCGACGCCTACGATTTGTACCTGCAGGGCATGGCCAAACTGCACAGCGGCAGCCGCGAGGCAATCGATGTGGCGTTGCCGTTGTTTTATCAGGCCATCGAGCGCGATCCCGATTACGCATCGGCCTACGGGCTGGCGGCGTGGTGCCACTTCTGGCGCAAGCTCAACGGCTGGATGACCGACAGACCCCGAGAAATTGCCGAAGGCGCGCGGCTGGCACGGCTGGCGGTGTCGCTGGGCCGGGACGATGCGGTGGCGCTGACGCGCGGCGGCCATGCACTGGCGCACCTGGCCGGTGAAATCGACAGCGCCATCGCCCTGCTCGACCGCGCCCGCCTGCTCAATCCCAACTACGCTCCGGCTTGGTACCTGGGCGGCATCCTGCGGGCGTTGCACGGCGAAACCGACGAAGCGATCCGTCATCTGGAGCACGCCGTGCGCCTCAGCCCACTGGACCCGGAGCGGTTCAGGATGCAGGTCGGCATGGCGCTGGCAAACTTCTTCGCCGGGCACTTCGATTGCGCGGCGAACTGGGCGGAACAAGCCTTGGTGAACTTGCCAACCCTGCTGCCTCCGGTCGCGCTGATTGCGGCCAGCCATGCCTTGAGCGGCAACATGGACAGGGCCGAACAGGCGATGCAACGCCTGCGCGCACTCGACCCGACACTGCGCCTGAGCAATCTCCAGGACTGGTTACCGATTCAGCGGCCCGCGGACTTTCAGCGGTTCAGCGATGGATTGCGTCTGGCGGGATTGCCTGAATAGTCGGCTTGGAGCCCATCACTGCGGAATCACCGCGATCACGTCAATCTCCATCAGCCATTCCGTTTCGATTACAACTTGGCGGCGTCGAAATAGTCGGCGCGCACCGCTGCGCCGATCAGGTTGACGATCAGTCGGCCGGCGGTGATGCAGCTGATGTTGTTGACGTCGGTGGTCGGGGTGATTTCAACGATGTCCATGCCCACGACCTTGCCCTTGTTGACCAGGCCGTGGATCAGCTTGCGGATCTGCACGTACGTGATGCCGCCCAGGGCCGGGCCGGCCACGCCGGGCATGATCGACGGGTCGAGGCCGTCGGCGTCGATGGTCAGGTAATACTGGCCGCCGTCCGGGATGCGATCCAGCACCGATTGCATGCCGTGATCGTGCACGTCATACGCGGTGATCAGGTGCGCGCCGTAGTCGACTGCGGCCTGGAAATCGGTCTCGCGGCCACTGCCCTGGGCGCGCAGGCCGATCTGGAAAATCTCGCCGATGTGTTCCATCTCCGACGCGCGGCGGATCGGGCTGGACAAGCCGTCGCGCACGCCATTGATTTCGTCGCGCCAGTCCAGGTGCGCGTCGATGTGGATCAGGGTGATCGGGCCCTGGTCGTCGTAGGCGCGCAGGATCGGGATCGGGATGCTGTGGTCGCCGCCCAGCACGATCGGCATGGCGCCCGCCGCGAGGATCTTGCGCACCGCTTGCTCGGCGCGCAGCGAGGTTGCGTCGAGGTCGGCAGGGTCGGCCGGCACGTTGCCGCAATCCACAACCTTGAGGTCACGGTTGTCGTAGATCGGGCCGTTCACATCGAAATCGTAGTGATGCAGGGCGCGGCAGATGCGGTCGCTCATGGCCCGGATCGCGTCCGGCGCTTTGCTCTGGTCGCAGGTGATGTGCTCGGCAATGTAAGCCTTGCCAAACGGAATACCGAGGATGGCGATGTGCGCGTCGAGTTGGTCGAGGTCGGTGCAGATCGGCGACCACAGGAAGCTCTGGTGTTTTTTCGACGGTGGGACGGTCAACGGGAAGCTCATGGTTGTCTCCAGGGTGTGAAGTTTCAATAAGGGGAAGCCGCGTGCCGGGCGGTCACGGGGTTATTGACAGGAAGCGCTGCAACTCGGCGGTGTGCGGGGCGCTGAACAGGGTTTCAGGGTCGCCGACTTCGTGCACGTTGCCTTGGTGCATGAAAATCACCCGATCGCTGACGCGCCGGGCAAAGGCCATTTCGTGGGTGACCATGATCAGCGTCATGCCTTCGTTGGCCAGGCCTTCGACCACTTGCAGCACTTCACCCACCAGCTCCGGGTCGAGGGCCGAGGTGATTTCGTCGCACAACAACACGTGTGGGTTCATCGCCAAGGCGCGGGCGATTGCCACCCGTTGTTGCTGGCCGCCGGACAGTTGATCGGGGAAATAATCGAAGCGCTCGGCCAGGCCCACCCGTGCCAACAGTTTTCTCGCCTGGTGGCGGGCATCTTCGCGGGCCGTGCGTTTGACCAGGCTGGGCGCGAGCATCACGTTCTGCCCGGCGCTGAGGTGCGGGAACAGGTTGAAGTTCTGGAAAATCATCCCGACGTTCTGCCGCAATTCGCGCATCGCCCGGCGGTCGTCCTGGCGGATCGGTTGCCCGTCGACCATCACCGAGCCGTGCTGGAACTGCTCCAGGCCATTGAGGCAGCGCAGCAAGGTGCTTTTGCCCGAGCCGCTGCGGCCGATGATGCACACCACTTCCTTGCGGGCGATCTGCAAATCGATGCCGCGCAGCACTTCGTTGTCGCCGTAGCTTTTGCGCAAGCCACGGATGTCGACCAACGCAAACGGCGCGGTGTCGGTGAGGGTGGTTGATAGCGTCATGAGCGGAGCGTCCTTAGCGGCGAAGAGAGTTTTCGAGGCGGCGGCTGTACAGCGACAGCGGGAAGCACAGGGCGAAATACATCAGTGCGACCGACCCATAGATCAGAAATGGCTGGAACGTGGCGTTGGTGATGATCTGCCCGGCGCGGGTCATCTCGACGAAGCCGATCACCGAGGTCAGCGCGGTGGCCTTGATGATTTGCACCATGAAACCCACGGTCGGCGCGATGCCGATGCGCACCGCTTGCGGCACGATCACGTAGCGCAGCTGTTCACCGAAACTCAGCGCCAGGCTGCCGCCGGCCTCCCACTGGCCCCGGTCGACCGAGTTGATGCAGCCGCGCCAGATTTCCGTGAGGTAGGCACTGGCGTAGAGCGTCAGGCAAATCGACGCGGCCACCAGCGACGAAGTCTGCAGGCCAAACATCGACAGGCCGAAATACACCAGGAACAACTGCAGCAGCAGCGGCGTGCCCTGGAACACCTGGACGTAACCCATCACCAGCAGTTGCACCAGGCGATTGCCCTTGAGGCGCACCACCACCAGCAAGCCGCCGACCAGCGCGCCGCCGACGAAGGCAATCAGCGACAAGCCGACCGTCCAGCGCATGGCCAACAGCAGGTTGCGGGCGATGTCCCATACCGTGAATTCGAACATTGGCGTGCCCTCAGCGACCGAAGATGAAGCGCGGACCGATCCAGTTCAGGAGGCGGCGCAATGCGATAGCCAGGGCCAGGTAAAGGCCAGCTACGATGATGTAGGTTTCGAAGTTGCGGAATGAACTGCTGGCGATCTGGTTGGCGGCGTAGGACAGCTCCTGGGTGGAGATCTGACTGCACACCGCCGAGCCGAGCATGATGATGATGGTTTGCCCGACCAGTGCCGGCCACACCCGTTTCAACGCCGGCGGCAGCACCACGCGGGAGAAGATTTGCCAGCGGTTCAACGCCAGGCTTTGCGCGGCTTCCAACTGGCCTTGCGGGGTCGACTCGATGCCCGAGCGGGCGATCTCGCTGACGTAGGCTGCGAGGTTGATCACATTGGCCAGGATCGCCGCGGTCAGTGCCGTGAGTTTGAAACCCAGGGTCGGCAAGCCGAAGAAAATGAAGAACAGCTGAATGATGAAAGGCGTATTGCGGATCAGCTCAACGTACGTCCCCACGGCCCAGCGCGCCCATCTCGGGCCCTTGCTGCGGACCCAGCCGCAGCCAATCCCCAGCGCCGTGCCCACGACTGCGGAAATCAGGGTCAGGAATACGGTCAGCAGCAAGCCCTGAAGCAACAGCGGCCACTGGTTGAGCACTGCCAGAAAATCAAACGTCATGCGTGCACCTCTTGGGAATGGACTTCGGGCCACAGCGCCCGAACGTTAGCGAGGTGTTGCACCTGCTCGAGATCGGCGAGCAATGACTGCGCCGCCGGTAAAGCCAGCACCTGGATGCTGCATTTCAGAAACTTGGCGCGCAACTGGCCACGGCTGAGCGGGTTGCTGGCCGTGCCAATCGGCCTCGCACAAAAGCCTTCCCGCGTGCTGCCGTCCTTGAGCCACAGCTTGACCCAGGCACCTTCCGGAGCCGATTGGCGCAAGGCGGGGTCGGCCCAACGCGCGCTGCTGATCAGGCTGATGCGCGGCATGCAGATGAGGATGTCGCAACGCTGGGTCATCTCCTGGCTGACGTGTTCCAGCGCGACATCACCCTCGCGCCAGGTCAGCGCCAGCGCGAATTGCAGGCTGAACTGCGCTTGCTGGCGGGTGACTGGCAGCGGGTAGATCAGGTTCTCGACAACAATCGGCGGCGCGTCGCAGACGATCCGTTCGATGGCGTCGGGGCTGATCGCCGGGTCCTGCAACAGCTCGCGCAAGGCATCGACCGCGGCGTGCGCCGACAGGCACACGGCAATGCGTTTGATGTCGACGCCGGGGTCGAGCAGGCTCCAGTCGCAACCGAGGCCTTGCAACCCCCCCTCGTCCAGCACGCCGGCATTGAACATCGCCGCCAGGCCTCGAGGGTGCTCGACAATGCCCGCCGGGCCCGTGCTGCCGGCCTGGGCGAGTAAGGCGGCGACCACTCCCGATTCACTGGCGCGGCCGGCCATCAGCACTTTGGCATCGCTGCCAAAACCGGCCTTCATGCCACCGGTACCGCTCACGACAATGCCCATGGCATTCGTCGTTTGCTCGGCGTTCAGGCCCAGCGCATGGCAGGCCGCTGCACAAGCACCGACCGAACCGAGCACGCCGGTGGTCCACCAGCCTTGGTCGTAAAGGTGCCGCGTCAGCATCCTGGCCAGCGCGTATTCACACTCGGCGCCGACCACGAACGCGGTCAGCCATTGGCTGCCACTGAGCCCGCGCATCTGCGCCACCGCCAGGGCCGCCGGCAGGATCACCATCGAGCCGTGGACGAAACCCGGATAGGCGTTGTCATCGAAATCCAGCGCATGCGCCGCCACTGCATTGGCAAACGCCGCGGCCGGTGCACTCAAGCGCTGCGCCTGGCCAAGCACGCTGCACTCGCCCGCCGCGCCTGACTGGTTCGCCACCCGGCGGACCTTGGCCGCGACGTCGCTGGCACTGCCGGCCAAGGCGACGCCGAGGGTGTCGATCAGGCAGCGGACCGCCACCTGCTGCACCGCCTCGGGAATGTCCGCGAGGCCGACATTGGCGCTCCAGTTCGACAACGTGGTGAGGACGGGCACGGGCGTCTTCATGCTTATTCAGGCAGGTCGCCGGCCGGCGCGCCGAGCCATTTCTGCGAGATCGCGTCCAGGGTGCCGTCGGCCTTGGCGGTGCGAATGATGTCGTTGACCTTGGCCCGCAACTCAGGCTGATCCTTGACCATGCCGATGTAGTTTGGCGAGTTGGAGAGCACCACTTTCAGCTCGATATCCAGCGCCGGGTTTTTCTCTTTCAGCGCCGCCGCCACGGTGGTGCCGATGGCCACCAGTTGGGTCTGCCCGGAGAGGAACGCGGAGATCGTGCTGTTGTTGTCTTCGAAGCGTTTGGCGATGGCTTGTGGCGCCATGTCCGTGAGCTCTTTGTCCTGCATTGAGCCACGGGTCACCGAGACGCTTTTGCCGGCCAGGTCAGCCATGGTTTTGGCCTGCAACGCTTTAGCGCCGAACACCGCATCGAAGAACGGCGAGTAAGCGATGCTGTAGTCGATGACCTTTTCCCGCTCGGCGGTTTTGCCCAGGGACGAAATGGTGAAATCCGCCTTGCCCGATTGCAGGTAAGCAACGCGGTTCGGCGCGGTCACCGGCACCAGCTGCAGCTTGACTCCGAGCTTGTCGGCCATCAGCTTGGCGACGTCGATGTCCAGGCCGCGTGGCGCCATGTCCGGGCCGACGTAGCCGTAAGGTGGATAGTCCACCGGCACGGCAATCCTGATTTGCTTGTTGTTGAGGATGTTGTCCAGCGCTTCGCCAGCGTGCGCGCCGGTGACCGACAGCAAGGCGCACAGACCGGCGCCGAGAACGGTCGATTTGAACAAATGAAACGGTCGATTTTTCATGGTGCAGCTCCGTCGGGGTTGCGTTCTGTGAGAGGAATTCGTTGCCGGCCGGTGGATCGCGGCGGCTGGGTCAATCAGCCCAGGTCCCACCATTCGCCGAGGCTCAAAAGCTTTTCTTCGGTCTGGGTGACTGAGGCCTCGGTGTCTTTGGTGGAAGTGGCCGAGAGCAGCGCCACGAGCATTTCGCTGATCAACATGGCCGGCACGATCGTGTCGTAGAACGACGGGTTGTGGTTCTTGACGATGATCGATTCCGTGGCCAGCCGCGCCGTCGGCGAGGTCAGGCTGTCGGTGATGGTGATCACCCGCACGCCTTGCTGATGCAGGTAGTTGGTCAGGGTGATCAAGCGTCGCGAATAGCGCGGCAGGCTGCACACCAAGGCGACGTCCCGCGAAGTGGTCTGGTTGATGATGGTCATCACCCCGCTCTCGCCGGAGCCTTCCACCAGCCGCACGTTCTTGGCGAAGTAAGAGGCCACGTGGGCGAACTGGAATGCCACGCCATAGGAAGAGCGCAAACCCAGGCAGTAGATCTGCCGCGCACTGGCCAGCAACTGCACCGAACGCTCGATGGCGTCGAGGTTCTCCGGGCTGCACATCGACTGGATGTGCTCAATGGCGTTGTTGGCCATGTCCTGCACCACCCGATGGGCGCCGACCCGTTGATTCAACTCAATCAAATCGTGGGCCCGTGAACCGTAGGCATTGTTTTGCCCGCGCAGTGAATCAATGAACAGGGCGCGCAAATCGTCGTAGCCACTGAGCCCGACTCGCTTGGCCAGCCGGGTCATGGTCGACGGCGGCACATTGGCCAGGCGCGCCAGATCACGCATCGACATGACCGCGACTTCGTGCGGGTTATTCAGAATGAACGCCGCTGCAGCCCGCTCCTGCTTGGGGAACGATTCAAACTGCTGCTGTAGCGCGGAACACAAACCATCTCGATCCATCTGGGCTACCAAACTTCGGAAGGCGGAAGATGTTCGAGCTATTGCAACGCTTGTGCCGTTTTTTTCGCGGATTGATTCAAGTGATTCACCAGCGGATGCGGGGTTTTGTCGCACGGCGAGGCGCTAAAGCGAACTGCTGGTTCGATTTCGATTGGCTTGATTCAAAAACGGGCCATGAATATTTTTTTGAATCAGATTTCGCAACCCGGTGGCGAAGGTCACCGGGGGGTGGGTGCGCGATGATGGCGCGGGGTGCACGGATGTGGGCGGCCGCGCACTGGGTTGCAGTTATAAGTGAAGGGCTGGCTGTCAGGCCGCCATCGCTGGCAAGCCAGCTCCCACAGTTTTTCTAGGTGCTCACAAAATTTGTGTTAGCTAGAGATC